>CATLEG010000006.1 GCA_949915775.1 uncultured Candidatus Melainabacteria bacterium
CCTGTTTTAATTTTGAATTCTTTATATGAACTTTCTGATGAATTAATTTCTGCTATTAAATTAAGAACTATTTTGAATTACAATTCAATTTTTGAAAATCCGCCATTTGAACTTGATATTGACACCTTAAAAGTTGTAAAACATATAAAATATCCGGCAAATAGATTTACATTTACACTTTTTCAATATGATAATATGTTTGCTAAAATTGCACTTGGCGATAATATTTTTGGATGTGTGGAAATTTTTAAAGAAAATTCTTTCACACCAGAAGATGCAACTTGTTTTCAAACTATTGCTCAACAGGTAGCACTGCCTTTGAAAAGTGCAACTTTGTATCAAGAATTAATAGAAACCAATGCAAAATTGGAAAAACTTGAACGTTTAAAATCAGAATTTATCTCGATTGTTTCGCATGAACTCAGAACGCCATTAACTTCAATAAAAAATTCTTTAGATATTTTAATGAGCGGCCGCTGCGGTGAAGTTACAGCAGCATCTGATAAATTCTTATCAATGGCTATGCGTAATGTTCAAAGACTTTCAGGCATAATAAATGACCTTCTTGATTTGTCAAAAATTGAAGCTGGAAAAATGGATTTCAATTTTGCCCCGACAAATATAAATTCTGTAATTGGTTATGTAAAATCAGCACTATCTGAAGTTGCAAAAACCAAAGGTCTTACACTCGTAACGAAAGAAGCTGATTCCTTACCGCAGGTAACTGCCGATTCTCAAAGATTGGAACAAGTTTTAACAAATCTTGTTTCAAACGCTATAAAATTTACTCCCGAAAATAAAACTATAAAAATTTCATCAAAACTTGTTAATGCTGAAGAAATAAATATTAATGAATATTTTAAAGACGAAATAAAAAATTTGACAGGTGAATATATTCAAGTTTGTGTAGAAGATGAAGGAATAGGAATTGCACAAAAAGATTTATTGCACGCATTTGACAAATTTGCACAGATAGAAAATTCATTATCGCGTAAAGCCGGCGGCACCGGATTGGGACTTCCAATTGCAAGACAACTTTTAGAAGCCCACAAAGGTGCAATCTGGTGCGATAGCGAACTTAATAAAGGTTCAAAATTCTATTTTATTATTCCGGTTATAAGAGTTGAACAACTTGTGTAAGTTTACAAAAATTTAACAAAATGGAAGAAGTTTTTTAATATGATATAATACTATTGGTCATTCTGAGCCGTTTTATTAAAGATTCTTCGCTAATGCTCAGAATGACAGAGGCGAAGAATCTCTTAAAGGCAGTTATGAAAAAAATTTTAATTGTTGATGATGAACAGGATATTGTAGAAAGTCTAAAATTCGTACTGGAAGCAGCAGATTTTACCTGTTATTCAGCTTATAATGGCGAAGACGGACTTCGTCTTGCAAAAGAAATTGTACCGGATTTAATCATCCTTGATGTTATGATGCCTAAAATTAACGGCTACAAGATCAGCAGATTATTAAAATATGATGCTAAATATAAAAATATTCCTATTTTAATGGTTACAGCACGCTCACAGGAAGAAGACAAAATTATAGGCGAAGAAACCGGTGCTGATGAATATATCACAAAACCTTTTGAATTGGATGAAGTAGTTAAAAAAGTTGAACAGTATTTAAAATAATTGCAAAAACGTCATTCTGAGGCAATAAGCTTTTGAGATTCTTCGCTAACACTCATAATGACTATAAGCCGTCTACAATGGAAACAATCTTTATGGAAACCACAGTTACAAACAAAACGCTTGAAAAACTTAAATATGACCTTGTAAGAGCAGGGCTTGTTGCTTATGAAACAATTGAGCAAGCACAAGAAATCGCCTCTTCTCAAAATATTAATATTGGTCAGGCATTAATAAATTCTGGGGTTATAACTGAAGATTCTATTTTGAAATTTTTAGAAGCAAAACTTCATATTCCATATGTAAATCTTGACGATTATACTCTGGATACTAAATGTCTTAAATTTATAAGTTTTGCAGATGCCAAACGTTATAAAATTATACCGCTTTTCAAAATCGAAGATACTTTAACAGTCGCAATGGCTGATCCTCTTGATTTGTTTGCAATTGATAAAGTTATTGAAACAGCAGAATGTTCAATTGAACCGGTCGTTTCATCAGAAGCTGCTATTTTAAAGAAAATTAATGAATATTACAAAGAAGAAGCAGCAGTTGCCGATATTTACACAGAAGAAGGAACTGAATATGATTGGCGGGATGAATTGCATAGTGAAGATTTGTCCGATACTCATATCCAAAAAATTATCAGTGCAATTTTAAAACAAGCAATCTTGGAAAATGTTCATGAAGTTACTTTCCAACATGATGATAACGGTTTTGGTGTAAATTTCAAAAAAAACGGCGAGATTTTGAATAAAGGTAATATTCCTGCTGTTTTAATTTCTTCCTTTGCGGCTAAACTTAAAACTCTTGCTGAACTTGATTCTTCAGTAAGTGAAGTACCTCAGCTTGGAAAAATAAATTTCAATGTTGACGGAATAAATGTTGTGGCAAGTATTTCTACTTTCCCTACAATCATGGGCGAGAGAATTTTCTTAAAAATATACAAACCGCCTAAAGCACTTAATAAAATTATTAAATCCGAAAACAATATTAATCTAATCAAATCAGCACTCAATAATCCAGGAATAATAATCGTTTGCGGTTCTCCATTAAGCGGTAAAACTCATGTTATTTATTCACTTTTGTTAGAAGCTGTTAACAAAAATAAAAATATTATGACTCTTGAAAGTATTGCAAAATACAATCTTAACAGTGTTCATCAATGCGAATTGAACGAAAATGTCGGTTTTAATATGGATAAAGCATCAAGATTTATTGAGTTTCAATCGCCTGATATAATTTATCTTGAAGGAATTAAAACTAAAGATTCTTTCGATTATTTTTCAAGTCTTGTTTTTGAAGACAAAACTATCATCATGGAATTTCTTGCAAATAATATGGAAGATTTGCGTTATAAATTATCATTCTCAGATTTTGAAACATTAAAATCAATCATTAGTTGTTTAATATTTATACATTCGCAAGACAGTATAGAAGTTTTTTCAAAAGAAACTATTCAGAAATATCTTGGTGCTTTTTAACAAGCTGATTATTTTTTACATTTTTTAGTAAATGATTGCAAAAATACTGATGCAAGTATTAATACCATTCCAATGTAAAAAGTAATGGTTAAATCATGCGCTTCACCCATAAACAAAACTGCAAACAAAATTCCATATATTGGCTCAAGATTACCTGTCAAACTTACTGTAAATGCAGAAAGAGTTTTTAATACCGCAATATGTAAAAGATACAATAACACTGTACAGAAAAATGCTAATATAATTATCCATAACCATTCCACACCTGCCGGCAAAAATCTTTCGACAGGTGAAAAATAGTTATAAACAGGCAAAAATGCACTCATAAACAAAGCTCCGCCAAAAAGTTCATAAAATAACATACTGCGCGAAGATTTTCCAATTTCTACAACCTTATTAAACAATGTATAAAGAGCAAATAAAGCCGCAGAAATTACTCCTAAAATTATTCCAAATCTGTATCCCGAATCAAATTTAAAGATTAATAAAATTCCTAAAACCGCTATCAAGCTATATAATAATTCTTTGAATGAAAATTTTGTTTTTAAAATAAGAGGTTCAAAAAATACTGTAAAAAATCCTACAAGAGAATAACAAACAACGCCGATTGAAACATTTGAATATTTTATACTTCCAAAAAAGAACATCAAATGTACAGCTAATAAAGCACCTAAACCGGAAATTTTTAAAGTATCTTTCAAATTTTCTGACGGTTTCTTTTTCATCATAAAAAACATAACTGCAAAAATTAAAAATGCAAAAACTATTCTATACCAAACGATTGCAACTTCGTTTAGTGAAATTAATTTTGCAAAAATTCCTGTAAAACCGGCAAGCAAAACAGAAATATGTAATTTTAAATAATCTAATTTACAACTGTTCATACTATAATTTTGTTCTTTTATTAAAAAATTGTCAAATAATTTAGGTGATAATTTAAAATTTTTAAAGTCCGGCTTGACAAACAGCGAAAAATCGGAAATAATGGGTTAGAAGAAGAATTGAAGCTTGGAAGAACGGAAGTCAAGAGGTCAGGCTATTAAAGGTGCTTCGCACAAAAATAAGTTTCTGGCTTGTCGTCTTCTTACAATCTGAGCAACTACGGAGGTAAATATATGTTTAACAAAACTTCACACATCGCCCCCCCCCCAACAGCCGTTTAACAAGGATTTTGGACTGGTTTTGGTGTAAAATTTTCGTCATCTTGAGCAAAGCGAAGAATCTCAAACCCACCCCTGCCCCTCCCTTACAAAAGGAGGGAACAAAAGAATTACGTCATGCTGAATTTATTTCAGCATCTCATGACGAACCCTCACCCGAATTATTGTGTGCGAAGCACGATAAGAACTTATCGACCTATCGTTTTAATGTCTTAAAGACTGATAAAACCCCCTCCCTAACCACCTCTCACAAACGATACTCAATCGTTTGTTCGGCAGAGTCCCCTGGAGAGGGGAAAGGATTCACTCTGGCCGAGGTTTTTTCACCCTGCCGAAAGGTTAAATTAGACTTTGGGTTTACTCTAGCGGAAGTCTTAATCACCCTTGGCATTATCGGGATTGTGGCGGCGGTAACTTTACCTTCTGTTATTCATAAGTTTCAAGCTAAAGTTCTACAGAGTCAGTTCAAAGTCGCTGATACAATCATAAACGAATCTGTTCAGTATGTTTATAATGAATTCGGAATTGATTCCTCAGCCAAATCATATAGTAGTTATTGTAGAAACGGGGCGTGTGTTGATAATGGTGTTGCAAAAGAAATGAATGAATATTGGATAAAAGTTCTAACTGCAAAAGGTGCAACACAACCAAAACCATACGCTAACTTTGCCTGGGGCATAGGATATGATAAAGATGCATCATATTCTTTTATTTTTCCCGGAACATGGTATACAGGATTAGATAATAAACCACTTTATATAATGAAAAATGGAATACTGATTTCACCAATACAAATGCTTGATGGATGGCTAATTGGAGTTGATATTAACGGTCCAAAACGCGGTCCAAATATTATAGGTGTTGATATATTTATGTGGGGCGATCAACATAGAAATAGAAGTTGGAAAAATGAATGCAAACTTTATAAAGAAAAAATGACTCAACCAGATTGGCAACAAAGAGGTTGTTACAATTATGCTAAACTAAACCAATATCCGTATGATACTTCAAAAGGTTATTGGGAAGGTTTAAAATGGTAAATTAATCTTCAATCAATTCAATTTCATTTCCATCAGGATCTTTAATAAATGCAATTGTAGAACCTGCTTCTTCCATATAAAAAGGTTCATACAAATATTCATATCCAAAGGAATGCAGTTTTTCGCTAAATTCTTTCATTGATTTGACTGCGAATGCAAAATGTCCGAAAGCATTGCCATTTTCATAGCCGTTTTCCGGATTCTCAAAATTTGCAGTAAGTTCAATTTGAGTTTGCCCATCTTCATCACTCAAAAAATATAAAATACAATCGTCCAATTTTATTGTACGAACTAAATTCATATCTAAAAGTTTTGTATAAAAATCTAATGATTTATTAATATCTTGAGTTCTAATCATTACATGTAAAAATTTCATTTTCTTCTCCTAATCTGTATGTGATATTACACCATTTGAAGTGTTTTTGTCAATTTCTATAACATGCCTGATAATTGTATGTGACATTAAAAGTAAATATGGATTAATCTCATTTGTATTAGACATATTTATTTTTGCCTCAGGTTTTTCTTTGGTTTGTAAACTTGGATTTTTAGAACTTGTTTCAAAAGATATATCAGAATTCATCGAATAATGTTTTTCATCAGATTCAATTCTTAAAAGTAATTCATTTTTGGGAAACTCTTTTACACATTCGATATTTACCTGCACAGAATTTGAAGATTCCAAAACCAAGACAGCTTTTACATTTCCGTAATTCAAGGTAGTAATTGTTATTATTAAAATACTATCAGAGCCATCTTCTTTTGCACCGGCTTCTATCTCCAAATCAAACCCTACACCTTCCTGTAAAGGCAGCCAGGGAAGGTATAATAGCATTAAGAGTTTCATCGTTTGTGCACTGTCATTTTGAGATGCTGCTGCCACACTTGCATTAATAAGTTTTGCTGTTTCCCTCAATTGAGATAAATCTTGAACTCCCAGTTTTGCCGAACTTGCCATTGTCGTAATAAGTTTTGCAATTGCATCTTTACCATTAGATTGAATCATTGCCGCAATATCAGAAAGATTAATCATACCGGTTGAGGAAATTGTAAGATTTTTTAATGCAGATTGCATCTGATTCATCAAAACTTTATTTCCATTCAACAAAACATTTTGTGCTTCAGTTAAACTCATTCCCTGTAACTGAGCCAAAATTTGAGCCTGAGTTTGAGATACAGAACGCATGTTACTTTGAGCAAAACGCTGATTTAATTGGGCAAGTGTAATATTTTTTTGAAGCATGTAAACAAATTCATTAAGATTTTTTGGTAACTTCATCATATCTTTCACATAAACAGATTGGTCTGTGCCGCCCATTTGCTGAAGTGTAATATTTTGAGATATATTCTGAGAAGATGGCTGAGGCGTCGGTTGAGATGCTGCTTGAGCAGGAGTATTTTGCACAGACTGTGTCTGATTTTTGGGAGTTTGCATGTCTAATTTTTGATAATTTACAAACCTTGATATTAAATGTCCTAAATTTAAATCTGCCATAGCTTTAATTATACTAATTTTTGGAAGTTTGTCCAGCCATAACACACATTTCACAATTTTTGCAGTCAAATTTCAACGGATAACGCTTGCCCTTTTCATCAATCAAGAAAAGTTTTTTAGGAGATTTACACATATTAAATGCATATTTCAAACAATGTTTTGTACGCATAAGTTCTGTGGGTTTTGAACCGCTTTCTGCCGACATCTCGCAAACCTCGCATCCGCATGCTTCGTAGAAACTTTTTGCGGTTTGATTGTGGATGTTTGCACGATAATCTAGTTTTTGTTTCGGAAATTTAGTGTATTTTAACGGCTTTTGTATTTCTCGTATGTAATTTTTCAATCGCTCTTTCATCAACTGTGCAAGAATTGTACGACGAAGTTCATTTATTTCTGAAACAGGCATAAACGGCAAATCATCAACATTTACATCAATTACATAAAAATCGCTGTCGCCTGTTTTTTGAAGTTGTTTGATAAATGTTTCGCGCATTTTTTCGGGATTTTTGGGAGCCTCGTTTGCGGAAAGCGGAATTTGTACTGAGTTTCCGTCTTCGTCTTTCACACTTAAAACTCCGGCTTTATAAATAAATTCAACTCCAATTCTGCGCTTTGTTTTAGAATTTTCAAGTTGTTTTTCAAATTTTGCATCAAAGTTTCTGTAAACATCAACACCAACGGCAATTCCGTCCATTCGGTTCGGGTAAATTCTTACGGAAACTCCCTCGCCCCTTGCGGCCGGCAACACCGGTTTACATGCCAATAAACTTAGGTTTGATTTTCCCTCGCCCCTTGCGGGAGAGGGTTGGGGTGAGGGGTATTCTATTTTATTTACAAGACATCCTTGCCCATTAAAATACAAACCATCTTGAGCATTAATTATGAAACTAGCTTGCCCTCCTGTCTTCTTGCTATCTGAACTTCCAATTTCAAACCAGTCTTTACCAACCTTTTTAATTTTTCCTAAATATTCACCGACAGCTTTTGGAGTTTCAAAGTTGTACGGCTCCCCCCTCTCCGGGAAGTGCCAACGAAAGGCAGAGAGAGTAGAATTGCTTTGCGAGTTATGCGAGCTTAGCAATTCGGGTGAGGACTTGAGGGTCAAAAAATAATCCGTAAATCCGCGGTTAAAACTTTTATTTACATCAGGTTCAAAGTCTAAAAACACTTTGCCAGATGAAATTTTTGGAGCAAATTTGTCGATTTCTTGTCTGTAAAATGCGACAACATTTTTGACATAATTTTTATCTTTTAATCTGCCCTCTATTTTAAATGATTTTACACCCGCATCAATCAGTTTTTTTATATGTTTTGAAGCGTTAAAATCTTTCAAACTCAAAAGGTACTTGTCTTTTGCAATAATTTTGCCGTTTTCATCCACAAGAGTATATTTTTTACGGCAAGCTTGAGCGCATTCGCCTCTGTTTGCCGAACGTCCGCCGATATAATGACTTAAATAGCACTGCCCGCTGTATGAAACGCATAATGCCCCATGGATAAAAGTTTCCACTTCAATTTGAGGAATTAAATATTCTTCCTCGCCCCTTGAGGGAGAGGAGGGGAGCGAATGCGACGAGGTGAGGGGTGAAACAGCATTACAAATCTTTTTTATTTGCTCTATTGAGAGTTCGCGGGCAAGAATTACACGTGAAACCCCCATATCAGCAAAGAATTTTGCTTTTTCTAAAGTTCTGTTATCACACTGAGTGCTTGCATGAATTGGTATTGGCGGCAATTTGCCATCAACAGCAAGTTTTAAAATTCCCATATCTTGAACAATAATCGCGTCAACACCGATTTCATAAAGTTTAAAGATAAGTTTTTGTGCCTCTTTTAATTCATTATCTGTCAAAATTGTATTAATAGTCACATGAACTTTTACATAAAATTTATGAGCATAATCTACAACTTCTTTAATATCCTCAAGAGAATTCCCGACAGCCTGACGTGCCCCGAACTTTGGTGAACCAATATAAACAGCATCACATCCGCTTTCTATTGCAATAATTGCTGTTTCTTTATCTTTTGCAGGTGCCAGTAATTCAATCTGTTTCATACGATTTTTACAATTTCAAGTTCTACTTTGTTCAAAATTTCATCAAGTTTTGAGGCATCTTTTACACCGCCCTGTGCAAAATTTGGTCGTCCGCCGCCGTTTGCACCTGTTGCTCTTGCGATTTCGCCAACAATCTTGCCGGCATTAACACCTTTTTTAACAAAACTGTCTGAAACTTTTACTGCAACTGTCTTTTCAGAAGCCAAAACAATTATGCTTTCGCCCAACTTTTGAGACATAAACTCGATACCTGTTTTGATTGCACCGCCGTCAATATCTTCAACTTTTGTTATAAAGAGTTTTCCACCCTCAATATCTTGGGCTTTTGATAAGAATGTTGCAAATTTAGCACGTGAATTTTCTTCTTTTAATTTTTCAAGCTGTTTTGTCAACTCGCGGTTCTCATCTTGAAGTTTTTGAACACGTTCTGTTACTTCATCATAATGAACTTTAAACATCAAAGAAAGTTTGTCAATTTCTTTAACTTTTGCATTCATAAATTCAAAAGCCGCACGAGATACCGCAACTTCAATACGTCTCGTACCTGCGGCAATTGCGCCTTCTGAGACTATTTTCATCAAGCGTAAATCACGTGTGTTTCTTGCATGAGTACCTGCACAGAATTCTTTTGAAACGCAATTATGACCTTCACCCATTGAAACAACTCTTACGACATCTTCGTATTTTTCGCCGAACAATGCTGTAGCACCTGTTAATTTTGCCTGTTCAATATCCATTTCTTGAGTAGTAATTTCAAGTCCTTCGGCAATCCATTTATTTACAATAGCTTCTGTTTTAAAGATTTCTTCAGGAGTCATTGCACGTGAGAATGTGAAGTCAAAACGCATTCTGTCTTCTTCAACCTGAGAACCAGCCTGATGAACTTCGTCACCAAGAACCTTAATCAAAGCTGATTGCAACAAGTGAGCTGATGAATGGTGAAGTCTGATTTCTTCTCTGCGGTCAACATCAATTTTTGCGTGAACTTCTTTTCCTACAAAATCATCACCATTTATAACTTTACATCTGTGAACAAAAAGTTTATTTACTTTGAAAGTAGTTAGAACTTCAAGTTTGACTTCTTGGCCTCCTGACATCTTGTCCTCTATTATGCCACTGTCGCCAGTCTGGCCGCCGCATTCAGCGTAGAAAGGTGTTTTATCCAAAACGATATCAACATATCCGTCGCCTTCAACAGTAGCAAGAATTTTTGCATCACATTCGTTTTCTGTATATCCCACAAATTCGGTTGAACCTACTTCATCTTCAATTTTTGCGTACTTAATATCGCCGGTAACTGAAATCTTTGCTGTCGCAGCTTTCGCGCGGTCTTTTTGTTCCTGCATAGCTTTTTTATAGCCGGCTTCATCAATATTCAAGCCGTTTTCTTCCGCGATTTCTTTTGTCAATTCAAACGGGAAGCCGAATGTATCATAAAGTTTGAATGCACTTTCGCCGTCAATATCTTTTTTGTTGTCGATAAATTCGTCAAGCATTTTGTAACCGCGGTCAAGAGTTTTTGCAAAACGTTCTTCTTCTTTTTTGATTACGTCAACAATTTTTGCTTTATTCTTAACCAAATCCGGATAAGCTTCGCCGTAATGTTCAACAACAACATCAACAAGTTTATACAAGAATGGCAAATCCATTCCTAAAATTTTACCATGACGCAATGCGCGGCGTAAAATCATTCTCAAAACATAACTTCTACCTTCATTACCGGGGATAACACCATCGGAAATCAAGAATGTTACACATCTTGCGTGGTCTGTGATAATACGAAGCGAAATATCTGTTTTTTCGCTACCCTCCCTTAAGGGGAGGGTCGAAATCTGTGATTTCGGGGTGGGTGTTTTAGAATAAGCCACTCCGCTCATTTCACAAACTTTATCCATAATCGGTTTTAACAAGTCTGTTTCAAAAGTTGAGCGAACACCCTGACAGACCATTGTAATACGTTCCAATCCCATACCTGTATCAACGTTTTTGCTTTCCAATGGTGACTGGTTGCCCTCTTCATCCTGATAAAGTTCAGTAAATACAAGGTTCCAAATCTCAACCCATCTGTCGCATTCGCAGGTATCAATTCCGCAATCTGGCGAACATTTTAAGTCTTCACCTAAATCATAGTGAATTTCAGAACAAGGTCCGCAAGAACCTGAAGCTCCCGGAGGGCCCCAGAAGTTATCTTTTTTACCTTTGCGTTTAATTCTTTCTGCCGGAACACCAACACTTCTCCAGATATCGTAAGCTTCATCATCTGTTTCAAAAATCGTAATCCAAAGTCTTTCTTTATCTAATTTCAAAACTTCTGTAACAAATTCCCACGCCCAGGGAATAATTTCTTTTTTATAATAATCACCGAAAGAGAAATTTCCAAGCATTTCAAAAAATGTATGGTGGCGTGGCGTTCTTCCAACGTTTTCAATATCAGAATCTTTTCCGCCCGCTCTTGCACATTTTTGGCAAGAAGTTGCACGCGCCGGATCATACGGAGATTTAACAATTCCTAAAAATATCGGCAAAAACTGCAACATGCCCGCAGTTGTCAGTAAAACTGTAGGATTGTCAGGCACAAGGCTTGAACTTTCAACAACAGTATGCTGGTGTTTATCTTTAAAGTAATCTAAATATAATTTTCTAATTTCATTTCCGCTTAGCATTTTTATCCTCTCTGAAGACATTGATAAATCTTTTGTATCAACAGGTCTTTTTCGTTATATTTCTTATAAAAAAATTATACAATAAAAAAACTATCTTACAAAATACACCGTCGGGTAATACAAAAGTTTTATGTTATTGCAAAAATATATTCAAAGGAGGGAAAAATGGAACATCATTTAAAAAAAGTACATTACAAAAAATGGTTTTTTATAAAAAGTTTTATTATTAGTTTAATTATTTTAATTTTAACATGCCTAATCTGCACTAAATGTTTTGATAATATGGCATCAATGGCAGAAAGACTTTATGGTCTAAGTAAAAATGATTATGCAAAAATTTTCAATGCAGTATTCGGTATTTGGAAAATTCTTGTAATTCAATTCACTTTAATTCCGGCAATTGCAATGGGTATGATTGAAAAACATATAAAAAAACATTGTGATGAATAACTATCGAGGCATATTTTTGAAAAAATCCTTATCTGAGAGAGCTTTTACCGTACAGCCTGCACCGTTCATAGTACTATTACTGTTTGAACAATAATCATCACGTATACTATAATAAAAAGTACCTTTTGCTCCCATTGGTAAAAACCTGCCTTCATTGTCTATCTGAAACATAAATAGATCTTGCCCCAAATAATTAGGTTTTTTATGAACTCCGTTCACATCAACAGAAATAAAAAGCATTTCGGTATCTCCATTTTCAATCATAACAAACATACTATCGTTCATAATAAACTGACCGTCATCAAATCTATTAATATAAATATCATTTTTCCCGTTAAAATTTTTGTAAAAGTTTTTATTAGCGGGTATACAAGCTTTAGCAACAAATGGTAGTGCGCCATAACCACAGTCTTTTACATTTTTTATATATTTCATTAAAATAGGTTTTAATTCATAAATCTTTAATTGGGATGGTTTCAGAGGTTCTCCATTTTCTGCTTGATAAAGCATAAGTGCCTGACTAATTGTGGAATAAGCTTTTTTTAAACCTGTTTGGAGTTCTCTATTTTGTTTATCTTGTATCAATGATGGCAAAGTCATCGCCGCCACAACACCGATTATGCCGAGGGTTATAAGAACCTCCGCTAGAGTAAACCCAAAGTTTAATTTAACCTTCCGGCAGGGTGAAAAAACCTCTGCCAGAGTAAAGGCACATTTTACCCTCTCTCTTTGTGAGAGGGTAGAATTTGTTAGTGAGCTAAATGCGAACTTACAAATTCGGGAGAGGGTAGGGGTATTATCAGTCTTTAAGACATTAAGACGATAGGTCGATAAGTTCTTTAAGGTGTACTTAGCACAGAAAGAGTCATTGCGAGGTGCCGAAGGCACTCTCCACTCTGATATTGGTACATCTTTTATGACATTGTGAGGACGTGGCAATCCATTTATTATTGAATATTTTCTGGATTGCTTCAGTCGCCTACGGCTCCTTCGCAATGACGTGCTTAAAATTGCACCAACATCTTGAGAAGCTGAAACCACTCCAAGAGGACCCATTTTCCACAAAATCAATAGATTTTGGGAAAAGGAGGCAAGTTCAGCATGACAAATATCGTCATTGCGAGCGTTAGCGTGGCAAGCCAGATTCTTAGTGTTGTTTGATTTTTTCATAGTTTTCCCTTTCTTTTATTACATTATATTTATAATTACATGTAGTACCCCTCACCTGAAATTCTAACTTTCGCATAATAGCTCAAGTTGAATTTCTTCCCTCTCTTGAATTTGCTCCACGCTCACAGAGTTTCGCTTATTGCACATACGTGCACCTCGCTCAATCTGCTCGCTATCCGGACTCGTTTTACTCCGTCCGTCCGCAAATCCGCTCTCCCGCAAGGGGCGAGGGGATATAGCATTGTTCCCTCCCCATGGGGGAGGGTTAGGGAGGGGGCTATTTTTAATGGATTGCCGCGTCGCTTCGCTCCTCGCAATGACGTTATTTGAAATGCTAAAATAAATTCAGCATAATATTTTTCGTCATTTCGGGCTTGACCCGCAATCGCATACTTTTCACGACTATGAGATCCTGAATCAAGTTCAGGATGACATAAACCGTCATTGCGAAGTGCCGAAGGCACTCCCACATTAGGTTTTGGTGCATTATTCAATACGTCATTGCGAGGACGAACGAAGTGAGGACGTGGCAATCCATTAATTATTGAATATTTTCTGGATTGCTTCAGTCGCCTTCGGCTCCTTCGCAATGACGAATTAAAAGTTTCACCAATACCTAGGTGGAAGGTGTCTTCGACAACCTCTACAAATATTTTACAAGTATCACCAAGCTTTATCGGCGTGGCTACGCACGTAGTGCCCCCCCCCGACGGGATTTTCCAGCATAAATTCAAACTTTTTCAACTCTTCAAGCTCACTCGAAAATCTCTTCATATATTTAGTTTAACATATTATAACAATTTTTTCAATACTAAACAAATTTTATAACGCTTTGACATTTAAAACCGATTTCATATAAATCACGTTTTCTAACCGCACAAGTTATATCCGGATGAAATTCCGGTGTGGTTGGTGTTAAAAGAAATTCAACAATGTTATTTGATTCATCATAATTTATCATGACATCTTTTATAAGGTTATAATGTCCTCTATCTAATCCATCTGAAATTTTTAAAATTCCGGCAAGCCTTTTTATAATTTTGCGATCTTTCTTTTCAAAAGTGTTATAAACTTCATGTTCTTCTTTATCAGGCAAACTACCTCGATGATATCGACAAATACATCCGATTATTTTTTCTTCATGACTTGTAAACCCATTCAATCCATGTTCAATAATCATGTTCATTGAATGTTTATTATGACCTTTGTTATCCACATGATAACCAATATCATGAAGCAACGCTGCCGCCTCAAGATAAATACGATGTTTTTCTGGCATCTGACAAACTTTCTTATTTGTCTCATCAAAAATTTTTAAACAAAAATTTTTCACAGCAACAGCATGTGAAGCGGTTTTTGAAAATTTGTTAAGCATCTCTTGCGCAGACAGTTTCATCATTATTGTTAATTTTATCAAAAAAATGGATAGATGACAATATTTTTGATATTATAATAATATGAATGATTTATCAACTTTTGAAATTCCAACTGAAATTCTTGACGAAATTCAGCATAATATACAACACATAATTGAAAATTTTGATATACCTGATGCTAATAAATTAGATGTTATCAAAAAAATTAATTTTATGTATACTCAAACTAAACAAATGTCAGTGACTGATCCATTGACGGGACTTTTTAACCGCAGACATTTTGAATCAGAGTTTGAGCGAGAATTTAAAAGAGCTAAACGTTATAATAACAATTTAAGTGTTGCAATTATTGATATTGATTTTTTCAAAAAAATTAATGATACATATGGACATCTATGCGGCGATTATATTTTAAAAGAAGCTGCATATATAATTAATGAAAACTTTAGACAAACTGATTATATGTTCAGATATGGAGGAGAAGAATTTGTTATAATTTTAACAGAAACTCCTTTTGAAAATGCACATATTCCACTTGACAGACTTCGTAAAAAAGTTGAAAATCATAAATTTATATATAATAATGAGCAAATTAATTTAACTATCAGCATTGGATTTTCATCCGATAAAGATTTTGAAACAACATTTGATATGTTTGATAGTGCTGATAAAGCTCTTTATAAAGCAAAAAATGAAGGACGAAACAAAGTAAGAGGAAATAATGATGATTAAAAATATATGCAAATTGTTTATTATGATATTTTTCTTGACAGGAACTGTAAAAGCTGAAGAATACACAAGTGTTCATGCAAAACACATTCTTGTTAAAACTGCTGCACAAGCTCAAGAAATTAAAAAAGCAATTGATGAAGGCGGAGATTTTGATTATTACGCAAGAACATATTCTTTATGCCCATCCGGCAGAAACGGCGGTGATTTAGGTTATTTTGGACAGGGACAAATGGTTAGGGAATTTGAAAGAGCAGCTTTTAATACTCCGGTCGGAGAAGTTTCAAAACCTGTTTACACTCAATTCGGATGGCATTTAATTAAAGTTATTGACAAGCAATAATCTCATCCGGTGTAATATTTAAAAACTTAACTACAGAATAATCTGACGGTAATATGAATGTTATTTCTTTTCCGTCAGATTTTTTATCCATTAACATAATTTTTGCAATTTTGTCTAATTTATACTGACAAATTTGCTTAAAATTAAATTTTTTTATTACATCATCTGCAAAAAATTTATAATTTTTATCAATCAAATTTTTCTTTAATGCAAGATTAAATGCAAACTTAATTCCCTCAATTACAGCTTCACCATGAGTATATTTTTTATAATTAGTAATTTTTTCGATAGCATGCGCATATGTGTGGCCAAAGTTTAGAATTTGTCTTAAATTATTTTCTTTTTCATCTTTTTCAACAACAGATTTTTTCAAATTAATACAAATTTCAATAAGTTTTGCAAGCGTTTTTTCATCACGTGACAAAATTTCAGAAAACTTTTCGGTTAAAAAATTTGTCAAATTATAATCAATCTCACATTGACAGCTTTTTTCTATAAATGAATATTTTACAACTTCACCTAAACCGGATTTAAACTGTTTATCATCAAGTGTTTTCAAAAACTTTGGATTAATATATACGGCTTTTGGCTGATAAAATGTTCCGACAAGATTTTTTCCGAAATCGGTATCAATAGCAGTTTTACCGCCGACAGAACTGTCAACGCAAGCTAAAAGTGTTGTCGGAACCTGAATAAAATCAATTCCGCGCATATATGTAGAAGCTGCAAACCCTGCTAAATCACCAGCAACACCGCCGCCAATCGCAATAATTACACTTTTTCGCGTAAGTTTTAATTTGAGTGCATGTTCTAATATTTTTTTATAATTTTTAAAAGTTTTTTCTTTTTCTCCATCTTTTAAAACAAATTTATTAGTTTTTGGAATTTTTAATATTTTTCCATACAGTTTTTCAACTTTTTGAGAAATTACAACAAGATAATTTCTGCCATTAATTGATGAAAAAATTTTTTCTCTCAAATCAGCAATAGCTTCATTTTCAATAAATATTGGATATTTTTTTTCTGAGGATTTTATTTTTACTTCTATCATAATTTTTTCAAAATTTCTTGTACGATATTGTAAGGTGTTTTTTTGTCTGTGTCAATTGTTATTTTCGCTTTTTTATAATTTTTTTCACGAAGTTTAATTAATGATGCAATTTTTTTAACAGAAAAATCTTTTCTCAAAAGCGGCCGGTGAGTTTCGTTTTTTATCCGGTCAAAAATTTCTTCAGGAGAAGTTTTTAAATAAATTACCAAAGAATCTTCAAGCATAAGTTTTCTATTTTCTTCACTTTCAAATGCCCCGCCGCCTGTGGAAATTATTAAATTTTTTTCTAATTTACAAAACTTTCTTATTTTTTTTGTTTCTAATTCTCTAAAAAAAGCTTCTCCATGATGCAGAAAAATTTCAGAAATCTTTTTTTGTGTACTTTTTTCAATTTCTTCATCAATATCAATATATTTATAATCAGTAAGACTTTGCGCCAATTCTTTTCCAATTGTCGTTTTTCCGCAACCCATCATACCAATTAATATTATTTTCATAACTTAATTTTACAATAAAAAAATAATATTTCTGTTATAATTTTATAAAAAGGAGAATATTATGACAGTATTAAAAATTGAAAGACTTGAGCACAACAAATTCTTACCTGAATACAAAACAGAAGGAGCAGCAGGCATGGATTTATGTGCTGCAATTTCAGAACCTGTTACTTTAAAACCGCTTGAAAGAACATTAATTCCAACCGGTTTAAAAATAGAACTTGAACATGGCTATGAAGCTCAAATCAGACCTCGTTCAGGAATGTCAATCAAACATGGCATAACTTTGATTAACTGTATTGGTACAATTGACGAAGATTATAGAGGTGAAGTCTGTGTTCCCGTTGTCAACATTTCAAATGAAACTTACACAATTCAACCAGATGAAAGAATTGCACAGATGGTAATTGCACGTGTTGAACAAGCTGAAATCAAAGTTGCTGTTGAACTTACTGCAACTTCTCGCGGTGAAGGCGGATTTGGTTCAACCGGAAAATAAAATTAGAAAAAATATAAAAAAAGACCGAAAAATTTCGGTCTTTTTTATTATTTATTTTCAAGTCTTGCAGCTGCATAATCGCATAATTTTTCAATTCGATTTAATCTTTCTTCTGTTGATGGTGAATAAAATTTTAATTTACATCTAAGTAATTCTAAATCTTTTAAATGTTTTTTTGTTATATTCACAGAATCTAAATAACTTTCCCAATTTTCAGATTTTTCCATACAACATTTAGCAAATTTTTCTAGAAAATCAATACTATCAAGTTCAGGATGACGTCCATGATTTTGCCATAAAAATCGTTCTGTTAAATCTACATCTTTAAATGCATGTTTATAAAGAAGTGTTTCTCTTTGCAGCAAATTACCATAGTTATCACAAATATATTGAGGAATATCAAAAACTTTATTATTATGAGGTAATATAGCTTCCAAATCGTATAAACTCATTGTTTCATATTCTTGATTGCGTAATATAGTATTATTTACACATTTTTCCGGATAAATAACTAAAAATTTTCCCGGACGTATATAACAAGATGGTGTTTGAACACCAGGATCATATAATGAACTTGAAACTCCAAAAGAATTAAAATATTTTTTATAATAACGATCATCTTTTATAATCCTAAATCTAGTTTCAGGATTAATATTTAATTCTTTATTTAAAAATTTACACATCTCAAGTTTATTTGAAATCATACAATCAGCAAAGAATTCAGGATAATTATCTATCTTAATATTATGTTCTTTAAATCTCATAATCATATCTCTAACTTCACCTGCCTCTTTTGAGGTTTCATTCATTTTAGTATATGACCTTAAAATTTGAAATATACCATTATTTCTTTTATACAAAAGTTCTTTTGATTCTGTATCAAGAAGTTCCATAGGCATAGATTTAGCGAGAGAAGTACGCAAAAATTGATTATACAGTTTATTATTTTCAACAATATTACGTTTTGTATTAATCAAATCAACAAGTGCCAAATCACATTTTCCAGCTTTATTTATTGAATAATCTATATAAGGTGAATTTAAAAGTTTATCTAATCTTTCACTTGCAATTTTTGAATAATTTTCATTTGCAATTAATGAATAGACTTCTTGAACAACATATTTCTTCGCTTTTTGTATTTGTTGTGGAGAAAGAATTGTTAAATCTGTATTTAAATAAATAGGTTCTGCTTTCTTAAAAATATTTTTTAAGCCGGTAAATTGAGGCTGAGTTTGGTTAACAGGTTTTAACCTATTATCAGTATAAACACTATACATATTATTAATTTTTTCAATTTTCATACACAAAATCCTTTTTTATAACTAAAACCTATAAAAAAATTTTTTGCTAGTGTAAAATGCCAGTCGGTTTGATGATTTTGAACAGCAAATTTGACAATCAATTTTTAAATATTTATGCTAAACTATAACTATGCAAGATCGTAAATTATTATACATAATAGCAGGAGCTAATGGCAGTGGAAAAAGCACTTTGGCAGAAGTACTTTTAAAAGAAAAAAATTTAGAGTTTCTAAATGCAGATGAAATTGCCAAGGAAATTGCTCCTGATGCAATAAATAGTGTTCCAATATCTGCGGGGAAAATTTATTTTCAACGCTTGGATGAGTATTTTAGAAACAATAAATCTTTCGCTGTTGAATCAACATTATCAGGTAATAATATTGTTAGAATTATTAATAAAGCACGAAAACAAAATTATAAAATAATTTTAGTATATTCATTTTTACAAAATTGCACAATTTGTATTGAACGCGTAAAAAAGAGAGTAGAAAACGGCGGACACAATGTTCCTGAAGAAGATATAATCCGCAGATATTATAAAAGCGTTGTAAAATTTTGGGATGAATATCGTCTTATCGTTGATGAGTGGACAATGTTTTATAATGGATACGAATATGCTCCGATAATTATATCTTTTGGGGAAAAAGATAATTTTGACATTATCAATCAAGAAATGCAAAATAATTTTAATAGTATCCTTAAACTAGCAAAGGAAGAAATAAATGACAGATAAAGATGCTTTAGAATTATTAAATATGTTTACGATAGCCGCACAACTTGCAAAGTCCAGAAATACACAGGAGTTTCATTTAAAAATGAACGAGACAGTATTAGTGGAATTGCTAAAAAAAGCTTTCCCTGCAATGAAAAACAATGTTAATATTGTGAATATTGCAAAAAATATTCTAAAAGATTGATTGGAGAAATATATGAATTTTATACCTATTATTATCACAATTTGGTTAATTGCGTTTATTCTATAAATATATATTTTTTCCAAACCGAATAAATCAATAATTAAAAGATATGGTAAACCAATACATCATTTTTATTCTCAAAAATGTTGGAAAACAATACCTATAAGAGGGACTTGCGTTACTATGGATTTTTATTTAGATTTTATTGTGATTTCCGACGGTAAAAACGAGTGGATAATAAATAAAGAATTTAAAGTGTATGAATTTTATGGTTCATATTGGACATTAGTGTTTGAAATAGAATTAAATGAACAAAAAATACAAATGTTAATAACGCGAAGACAAAAGAAACTTCTTTGTGAATTTTTAGGAATTAATTGATTTGATAATAGCATAATTACTCAAATATTTTTTTTTATTACTGTAAAATAATACTTTAAAAGCGAAAGAGTTACATTTCAAATGCGAAATTTGGAAAATTTTACTGTTATTAGTATAATAAAGTTCTCATAATATTTCTTAATAATGTAGCAATTTTTATTTACTATCAGTTTTATATTAACATGTAGAAGTATTATAATTGTGTCATTCGCACAGAAAGTAGACATATATGTTAGTAAACGGTGCTAGACCAATACCACCAGAACACAAACTTCCACCATCTCAAGGTACACGATTGACTGCTGATTTACAGGACCCTGATGGATTAGCTCGTTATTATAAAAATCTTGCTGCACAACGACAGAAGATTAAAAAGGTAATTGAAGAAGCAATTCCTAAACAAGAATATAAAAATGAGACAGAACGACTTGCTTTCATTTTAAGAAAATTTTACAAAATATAATCTATGTAGGTTTAAATGAATATTACAGGTGAAACAGGTATTTATAATGCATCGACAAGAGAAGGTTATGCAAGAAACGCAGCCTACAATGTTATGCAGCATGATAAACAAGTAAAAGAAAGTAATAGCAGAAATCTTGACGAAATTGAATTTGAAAATATTAGATATTCTAAATTACAACAAGGAACTAAAGACGAATATATAAAAGATGCTAAAATTTATACAGAAGAAACAATAAAAGCTTTATCAGATAATGGCAAAGTGTCAAAAGAACAATTTATTCCTAAAAATGTCATTCCAGCCATGAAAGAAATGCTAGAGAAATTCTTTTCAGTTTTAGACCTTAACAATGACGGTTATGTGGACTTGAATGAAAATACTGCACATGTAATGCTTATGGATTGTGTAAAAATATCCAATGATTTAAATACTATAAAAATAGAAAATGCTGACGGTGTAATTGATAGCCATAATAAGAAAAACATAGATAAATATATCCTTGAAAAACCTGAACAAGCAAGTCAGTTGCTAAAAGAACAGAATATACACTGATTATCATTTTTTTAACTCGTCATAACTTGTTTCCGACTTTTTCGTGGAAATTTCCGACTAGCGGATTTTCGGTAGGGCGATGTCGAGCGTAAGCGAGCAAGCCCGTAAGGTGTCGGTCGGACGTTACTCCGCCGACGCCCCGAATAATCCAAGACAAATTTCAAAAGTCCTATTCCAAACTTCGCATTTTAACCGCCCTTTCGCAACAGTCCTGTCAAATTATAATTACTCGGCCGATAGTTTGTAGATTGGGTGAAACCTAACAAATTTAAAATACTCAAATTACTCACTGTAAAATGACAGTGTAAATAAACTACCAAATAAAGATTAAATAGACTTTCAGATTGAGATTAATAGAGAATTAATTAAACAAATTTTTGCATTTTTCTTGGATATCTAAAGCAATATTTTTTGCAGATTTTTCACTTAGTCCTATATTTTTAGCAACAGCCAAAATATCATCTAAAGTCGGATTTTTCCCTTCTCCATTTATTGTTGTTGCATGTTCCCCGTTAAATGATGAACTATAAGTTAAATCGTATGCGGGAGATAAATGCCATTCTTTTTTATTATCATCATAAAGATAAGAAAAATTCTTTGAATGATCATCACGATTGTGAGCAAACACATTGAAACACATTAACCTAAATAATTGTTCAATATCTTCATAATTTCTTGTAAGTTCGAGCGTAAGTTTCATTAACAAATTATAATCAAGATTTGGAAGCCTGTGACTTGTTTCTAATAGTCCGCTTACCGATACCATGTGTACTTTTTTGCCATCTTTGCGATCGAACCTTTTTATGCCAAAATAACCTGAGCAAATTTCGGATGGAAAAAGTTTTGTTTCTGTCATATTAATTCCGCAATCTTTTGCACATAGTGAATATTGGTATTCTTTTTCCCCAATATTTTTAGGGTCTGTCGATGACGGGAATTTGATTATCCAATCTTCATTATTGATAGAAGTCAAAATTTTCGGTCGTGCTCCGCCAGACGAACCGCCTAAGCAGAAAAGCTCATCTAAATTATCTGAATTTTGTGCTTCTAAAATTTTTGAACATTCTTGAGCTAGAATATCAAAATTAGAAACGTTGTTTGTTGTTTCAAATTTGTGCTCTGGTTTATATGTTAAAGCCCCCATACCGCTTTCTTGGACAACCGCAAGTCGATTGAGATTGTCAATTTCAACAGGATTTATTTTGTTTTTCAAAAATAACCTGTCAACAAGTAAT
This sequence comes from uncultured Candidatus Melainabacteria bacterium, assembly GCA_949915775.1. GTDB lineage: Bacteria > Cyanobacteriota > Vampirovibrionia > Gastranaerophilales > Gastranaerophilaceae > Stercorousia. The sequence goes on from CATLEG010000006.1 coordinate 22,497, forward strand.
CTTCCCCAGCCATCAGGCAAACTGTCATTAAAAACTCCAAATAACCCGTCAAAAGGTTCATGTTTGGGGATAAAAACTTTTTTGATAAGCGGCAAACTAAAAGGTGATATACTAAACCCGTTATTTAACCAATCTGAATCGTATTCAAATGCGGTCACTCTTTCAGGTGTTTTAGCAAGAGTTCCAACTAAAATATCATTATAAAATACTTTTAAATATTTATAGTTGTCCATTTATAACCTCATCAATAGAATTGTATGTTTTTTGTGTAAACAAGTTTTCAAAATCTTTTTCTAAATTAAGAGCAATTAAAATTTTTATCAAAGAACTTAGTGAAATTTCATGTTTTGATTCAAACCTTTTAATGGAACCCAGACTAACACCTGATTTTGCAGCAAGTTGCACTTGTGAAACTTTAAGCATCTTTCTCTGCCGTTTAATCTTTTCAACAAATTCTTTTGCAATATCATTTGGAGATTTTGGGTTAAAAAGAAGTTTATTCATGGATAATATATTATACCATTTTTACCAAAAAGTCAAGATTTAGATAATATATTATCTAATAATGAAGGAGTTATGTTTATTCAAAATCTATGACAATAATTTCTGGCACACAATTTTTACCTAATTCTTTTGCAATATCTTCAATTGGCATAGACATATTTTTACTATGCCCAGAAACATAATCACCGACTGACAAAACCAAATCAGGATTTTCTGAATTAATCAATTCAACTATTTTTTCAAGCCTTTTTGTTAATGTAATTTGATATGAAAATCACTTGCAAAAACTTTTTTTACTCCGTTGAGTTTCGCATCTTGAAGCGCGTAATGATTAATTTCCAGCTTGTTCGGTTCTACAAATAGGCTGTAATAGCATAACCAAATAAATAAAAGTAGCAATATTATAAAACTAATTTTTTTATTATTCTATTCTTTCTATTTTGGATTATTACTGTAGCCGTTCTCGTGTAAAATTAATGTATTGGTAATAATACTTTGTTAGGCGAATATTTTTCTAACAATTTTGCCTCCGCTATATATTTACTAAATGGTTTACACTCAAATAAAGGTGAAATTAATTCACTACAAAATAGCTTTGCATCTACACAAATATCAATGTATTGTGGATTATCAGGATTATCGATTAGTGCCATAACTCTAAAAATTAAAGGCTCAACAAGATTTATACATAAAAAATCTTTTGGCTTATCTGTAGAAGATACATACACAAGCGAATCCCAAGTTTTGAAACAACAAATTGACTCCAAAAAATTAGTAAAATAAGCAGCGCTTTCAGTTTCTGTATTGATATTTAAAATGTATCTTTGCTCGTCGATAAGTATAATAATTTGCAATATTTTAGAATCATTTAATACTTTAAATTCAACTTTGAAATTATTCGTTACTTCAGGTATTTGGTTCCACCTGTCTGACATAAAATATTCACCGGCTTCTAATGCAATAAAAATAACATGCTGATTAAATTGTCTATTGACTATTCTTTTAAATTTTAAGCGTTTTGTTATAAAATCAAACATTTTCATTTACTTCCAATCTTTTGAATTTTATTTTTCAAACTTTTCAACATCATTTTTCATCCACTCGTCAACTTCTCTTTCGGTTTGTCCACCATTCCAAAAAAGACTATGACGAGTTAAATGTTGCAGCATTATAGCATGCCATTTTTCATCTATTTTGTAGAAGTAGTCATTATCTAAAGCTCCATCTATATAGCCGTCACCATCATAATAATTTACGTTTTTATCGTTTTCGTCATTATAGTAATATTCAATAGGACCGTTTTTGGGATAAACTTGTAACCAATAACCCTTACCATTATAAGTTGTATGATATTTGTACATATCAAAACAATCTGATTTCGGTATAATCTTTTCATCTAATGAATCAGGATAAACGTCATGTTCTTTTTTATAATTTTTTAAATAATCTAAAACCGACTGATATTCTTTATTTAATATAGAATATTCTTGATTAATTTGTACCCGAACTTCTTTTTCACCTTTAAACTCATTTGGAAACGCAAATATAACAAATATCAAAGTAGAAATAAAAAATATTACACCGGCTAAATTTAATCCCAATAACCATTTATCAAGTTTATTCTTATTTTTATTTAAAAACTGAAAAATCAAACTTATTGGACAAATTGTATAAACTGAAACAATGCTGCACAATATACAAATTGTTGATACTTTAAAGTAAAACATATTAACATTGTCTAAAAGAGCTCCAATTATAAGACTGGCAAAACCAATTATGAATACAACAAATGTAATTATACAAGGTAAGTTTACTATATTAATTTTATTCTTTTCTGTTGTTTCAATCTTTTGCATAACACCTCCGGCAATTTCATATTATCACAAATTATTCATTGACTTGCAAACAAACTGTTCCGCTTTTTGTGATAATAGACATATTATAAACATCTTTTGTAATGTATTCAGGAAATACTGTAGTTGCCATTCCAATAAATGCTCCAAGCCAATCGCCTATTAAAAAACCTAATAATCCACGACTTATAGTTGATTTCGTATTAGGTATTTCAATATTTTCTTCCATCGGATAGAGTTTTACATCTTCGACTTCTTTGTTTGGAAATTCTTTAAGCAATATGAGCTTAGGTTCAATCAAGTATATTGAAAGATTTTCTGTTCCCATAAAAACTTTACAGGTCTTGTAGTTATTTTCGCCAAAACTAGCGAGAGTAGTGGCAATAAATTCCCGTTTTGTATTTATCTCATCTATTATTTCTATGGCTCTGTTAATAATTAATTCTACTTCAGTATCATCTTCTTTTGGTCTATTGTCATTATATTTTTTAATCTGTTCATCAGTAAGATTTTTTGCATAAATCAATTCATAGGTAGCTGAACCTCTTTTTTCTTTTAGCTTATCTGTAAATTCGTTTTTCTTACCGGATGATAGTGCATCTATTGTATTTCTGATATCTTTTAATATATATTTTATTGCATCATATGTATAAAAATTGTGTGTTAAATACCATTCAAACCCTTTAATATAAGAGATTTGTTCATCATCACTACAATTATCTACTCTCTTTTTATTTGCTTCAAGTTCATCATTAAAGTATTTAATAAAGAAATGGAGTGAGATATTGATCAACATCATCTTCTTCTATTGAAATTTCAGCACTTTCCATTTCTGCAACATTATCTATGCCATTTGTATTCAAAAATGGTTGAGGGAATTTACCACGGCAAGACTAGATTAATCGAACCTCTTGGAATGATTTATGGCGAAAAGATTTATCTTGTTGCAAGGGAAAAAGCCAAAGGTGATGGAATTTACAACTATTTACTGCATAAATTTGAGGGACTTAAACTTACAGATAAAATCTTTGATAAAAGTGATTTTAGCTTGCAAGAATATACAAATCTGTCTTTTGGAGTTTATCACGGGGAGATTCTTGATGTTGAACTTTTGTTTTCTCAGGAACTTGCACCGGAAGCGAGTCAATTCAATTTCCACCCAACACAAAGAGGTAAATATAATGAGGACGGTAGTTATACCGTAACTTTTAGAGCAAGCGGGAGTTTGGAAATTATCTGGCATGTATTCAAGTGGGGTAGCGGCTGCAAAATTATTGCACCAAAATTGCTGAAAGATGAGTATAAAAAGTATTTGGAAGATAATTTAAAAAATTATTTATAAATTTTTGCATATTAAATATGTAAATTGGTTTTATTTACATTTACGCGCCTCAGAATTGTGCATATCATTTTTCTTAAATTTAGACATTTCCAGAATTGTGTGTATCATTCTGCCTCGGAAATTACACATTTCCAGAATGATATGTTGTATTTTTTGAGATTGGGGGTAAATGGAAGAGGGGTAAATGGAGTGGGTGCTTGTGTTCTATTTTGTTGCGAGGCTTTATTTTTGCTGTCTTTTAGGGCATTAATGTTGTGGCTCAAAACCTTGAGGTACAAATGAACATTGTCGAACCCATAAAAAGCATAGAAGATATCCAAAATATTAAAAGAGTTTTGTCAAAGAAACCACGCAACGCTCTGCTTTTCAGCTTTGGCATAAATAGTGGATTAAGAATCGCTGATATCCTCTCACTCGACGTCAAAGACGTAAAAGACAAAGACTACATTGAACTTAGAGAAAAGAAAACGAATAAGTATAAAAAATTCCCGATTAACGAGAACTTGAAAGTTGAAATAGAGGAATTCGTAAAAGATAAACCCGACGACAGACCTTTATTTTATACGCAAAAAGGGTATCGATTGGACAGAGCCCAAGCATATCGAATCATAAACAAATCCGCCCGAATGGTTGGAATTAAGGGCAGAATTGGAACACATACATTGCGTAAAACCTTCGGCTACCATTTTTACCAACAATACGACGATATCGTAATGTTGCAGAAGATTTTTAACCACTCAACCCCATCCATCACCCTCCGTTACATCGGAATTGAACAGGAAGATATTGATGAGGTATACCGGAACTTTTACCTATAGTGATTAATGTACTAAAATTTTACCATATATAATTTGTTCGAGTTTATCATTAGCTCTTCTCATTTCATTAATAAGATTTTGGGTTTTAGTATTATTCATAACAACAACATCTTTTAGTAAAACTTTTAAAAATAAAGTTACTTTAGTAAAAAAATGAAACATATATTCAGCTTCTTTTTGCGTGAAATACGTAGGAATGCTCCAATCTAAAAAGCAACTATGTGCAATTTGTGAACTATCATTGTAAAATCCATACACGATATCTCGTAAACTAAATATGAATTCATCCTTGATTTGAAAGCCAATTTCATCAAGTTCTTTGAACATTTTTTCGTATCTCATAAATTGAGGGCGAAAATTAGTAAAATACTTATCAACTTTTTTAAAATTTAAACTATCTATCTCATAATCTTTTATACCCAACTCTTTTAAAATTTTATTTTTGGCTGAATCTTGAATTAAGTTAAAACATCTTTTATTTTCAGCAGAAAGTTCTTCTTTTGTTATAGTTTTTCCATTAACGTCGATTGGCTCACCTTCGCGCATATTTTTATAAACAATAAAATTGTTTTTAATCTTTAAAATTTGTGCTTCGTCAAGGTAGTCATCTATTTTTTCTGGAAATTGCGATAAATATGTAATTAAAATAACACTTTCAACAGCACTTCGAAGTACAATTTTAGCTTCTTTAATGTGTCCTTCAAAAATTAATTTGTTTGCAGCATCAGCATTAGAAATAATTTTTTTAATAAGTACTTGAAGTACAATCAAATTCTTTGAATCAAAATTAATTGTATTGATGATTTGATCAAAAAAATAAATTAAATTTTCCATTTCTTTGCAAAAAATTGCTTCAGATATTATGTTGTTACAATTTTTTATCATAGGCAAAACTTTCTTGATTAATCTTATTGTATCTTACTTTTTTCTAAAAATATATTTTTTTAATTATTATTTAATTATTTGACCTTGTTTTTCACAATATAATTTCGTAATACCAATTTTTATGCTACAATTAAAACAACTTCCTATAAATTTTAATTATCAGAAGTTGCGAGGTGCGGAATGGCATTATTAGACAAAAAACAAATGACTGAAGAAGATATAAAACTTAATTTTATTACTCCAGCCTTGCAAGCCACTGGATGGAAAGATAAAATTACAATGGAAACAAAGGTGCAATTTACCGATGGTAAAATTAATTTGCGTGGTAATATAGCATCTAGAGAAAAACCTAAAAAAGCGGACTATGTTTTATATATAAATGCAAATAATCCAATCGCAATAGTAGAAGCAAAAGACAATAAACATTCCATATCACACGGTCTGCAACAGGCTATGGAGTATGCTAAAAAGTTAGATATTCCTTTTGCATATAGCTCAAATGGTGATGGTTTTACAGAACATGACTTTTTAACCGGAAAAGAAAGAGAATTTACTTTAGATGGATTTCCAAGCCCAGAAGAACTTATTAGTAGATTTAAATCTGAGAAAAATAATAGCGCAGGTATTACCGAAGCTGAAGAAAATATTATAGAACAACCTTATTACACAAGCAGTAAAACATATCCGCCTCGTTACTATCAAAGAATTGCTGTAAATAGAACTTTGGATGCTATTGCAAGAGGGCAAGAACGTATATTGCTTGTTATGGCAACAGGTACAGGTAAAACTTACACTGCATTTCAAATTGTTTATAGGTTAATAAAAAGTGGATTAAAAAAGAAAATTTTATATTTAGCAGACAGAAATATTCTTGTGGATCAATCTATTCAGCAGGATTTTGCTCCGTTAGAAAAAACTATTCATAAGGTAAATTTCTCAAAAGATAATAAGACAACGATAACAGCATACGAAGTATATTTTTCTTTGTACCAACAATTAATTGGTGACGATGATAAAGAACATTATAGTGAATTATTTTTACCAGATTTCTTTGATTTAATTATTGTAGATGAGTGTCACAGAGGTTCTGCAAGGGAAGAAAGTCGTTGGCGTAGGATTTTGGAATATTTTTCTTCTGCAACTCAAATAGGTATGACAGCAACACCGAAAGAAACTAAATACAATTCAAATATATCTTATTTTGGCGATCCTATATATACATATAGCCTTAAAGAAGGTATTGATGACGGTTTCTTGGCCCCATTTAAAGTCATAAACGTTACAACCGATATAGGTGATGGCTGGAGGCCAAGAAAAGGGCAATGTGACGTTAACGGTAATATTATTGAAGATAGAATTTATAATAACAGTGATTATGATTACAACATTATTATTCAAGATAGAATTGACCAAGTCGCAAAAGAAATTACGGATTATTTAAAAGCAACAAATCGAATGGCAAAAACCATTGTTTTTTGTGCAAATGAAGATCACGCAGAAAGAATGCGTATTGCTTTAAATAATTTAAATGCTGATAAAGTAAAAGAAAACTCAGATTATGTTGTTAGAATTACGGGCAGTGATACCTATGGAAAGAGTAAGTTAGATTACTTTATTTCAGTCAGAGCCGAATATCCTGTTATTGCAACTACATCCGAACTTTTATCAACAGGTGCAGATTGCAAAATGACTAAATTAATAGTCCTTGATAAGATGATTGGCTCAATGACAGAGTTTAAGCAAATTATTGGCCGTGGAACTCGTTTAAGAGAAAAAGAAGGTAAAATGAGCTTTACTGTTATGGATTTCCGTAACGTAACACGATTATTTGCCGATCCAGATTGGGATGGACCAATTGAAATTGATCCGGATTATCCTAAGAAAAAAGGACCAGGAACAGAACCTGGACCGGGGCCAGGTCCGGAACCGCCATTACCACCAGTTGATAATTATAAACCAATTGTTGATAAAAATGGTTGTTCAGTAAGAATAACAAATAAAACAGTATCTGTATATGATACTGATGGTAAGCTCTTAAAGCAAGAAAACATTATTGATTATACTAAATCAAATATTCTTGGCTATTCATCATCCTTAGAACAATTTATTAAACGTTGGAGCGAAGAAGATAAAAAAGCTAAAATCACTGATCTATTAAAGGAACAGGGTATTGATTTAGAATTATTGAAAGAAGAACAAAATATGACTGAGGTTGATGATTTTGATTTTATTTGTCATATTGCTTATGGCGCAAAACCATTGACACGTAAAGAACGTGCAAATAATGTAAAGAAAAGAGATTTCTTCAGTAAATATAGCGGTGTTGCAAGAAAAGTTCTTGAAGCGTTATTAGATAAATATATGAATGCAGGCTTATCGGAATTAGATAGTGCTGATGTCTTGAAACTTGATCCAATAAATAAATTTGGAAAACCTGCAAAAATTGCACAATTATTTGGCGGAAAAGACGAATACTTCAAAGCGGTAGAAGAGCTGAAACAAAACATTTATAAGGCAGGATAAAATGAGTAATTTATCAGGATTTATTAAAAGGATTAGAGATATTATGCGCAATGATGCCGGTATAAATGGTGACGCGCAAAGAATTGAACAAATGGCTTGGATGTTATTCTTAAAAGTCTATGATTCAAAAGAAGAAGATTGGGAATTTGAAGATAGCAACTATGAATCAATTATTCCTGATGAATGTCGTTGGAGAAACTGGGCAAAAGACGATAAGTCCAGAAATGCTATGACTAGTGATAAATTACTTAATTTTGTTAATAATACGTTATTTCCCACCTTAAAAAATCTTGAAATAACCCCTGAAACACCAATGAGCAAGGCAATAGTTAAAACAACATTTGAAGATGCAAATAACTATATGAAAGACGGTGTTCAATTAAGGCAAGTTTTAAATGAAATTGATGAACTTGATTTGGGTGACTATGAGGAAAGCCACGCATTTGGAGAAATTTACGAATCCATTTTAAGAGAATTACAAAGTGCAGGCTCTTCCGGTGAATTCTATACTCCCCGTGCCGTAACTGACTTTATGGCACAAATTATTGACCCACAAGTCGGAGAGCAAATGGCTGACTTTGCTTGCGGTACCGGAGGGTTTTTAACAAGTTGGCTTAAACAATTAAAAGAAAAAGTAAAAACAACTTATGATCAGGGTGCTTTTGATAATTCTATATATGGTATTGAAAAGAAACAATTCCCTTATATGCTTTGCATTACAAATATGCTTCTTAATGGAATTGACAAACCACGAATATATCATGATAATTCGCTATTAAGAGATGTTCTTGATTATACAGAAGATGATCAATTTGATGTTATACTTATGAACCCTCCATATGGTGGCAGCGAAAAGAAAGATGTAAAAAATCATTTTCCTGATGATTTAGCAAGCAGTGAAACTGCGGATTTATTTATGTCTGTAATTATGTATAGATTAAAAGAAAAAGGTCGTGCTGCAGTTATTTTACCTGACGGATTTTTGTTTGGAACAGATAATGCAAAAGTTGCAATTAAGAAAAAATTATTATCAGAGTTCAATTTGCATACAGTTGTGAGACTTCCACACAGTGTATTTGCACCATATACATCTATAACAACAAATATTTTATTTTTCGATAAAACTAAACCGACAGAAGAAACTTGGTTTTACCGTTTAGATATGCCTGACGGTTACAAAAATTTCTCCAAAACAAAGCCAATGCAATTAGAACATTTTAACCCTGTTTTTGAATGGTGGAATAATAGACAAGAAATAACTATTGATGAATTTGATAAATCAAAAAAATATACTCTCCAAGATATTGTTGATAGAAACTACAATATTGATTTATGTGGTTTCCCTCATGAAGAAGAGGAAATTCTTGCACCCAAAGAACTTATACAGCAATATCAAGAAAAACGCTCAAGCTTGAATGCAGACATTGATAGGGTATTAGATCAAATTACAACTATTTTAGGTATTGATTTGGAGACACAAAAATAATGAATGCGCAACAATTAAAAAATTCAATATTACAATTGGCTGTGCAAGGTAAACTTGTGCCACAAGACCCAAATGACGAACCTGCAAGTGCTTTAATTGAAAGAATTAGAGCAGAAAAAGAAAAATTAATTAAAGAAAAGAAAATTAAACCGGATAAAAACCCGTCATATATTTTTCGAGGTCCCGATAATTTGCCTTATGAGAAAATAGGTAAAAACAAACCTGTTTGCATAGCTGATGTTGTCCCCTTTGATATACCTGATTCGTGGCAATGGGTAAGATTAAATGAAGCTGTTTTATATACAACTGATTATGTTGCAAATGGAAGTTTCGCAACACTGAGAGAAAATGTAAAAAATTATAAAACTGAAAACTATGCTTTATTAGTTAAAACGCAGGATTTTTCAAACAATTTTACAAGAAATCTTACATATATAGATAAACAGGGGTATGAATTTCTAGCAAAATCAAAATTGTATGGTGGGGAATTAATGCTGAGTAATATTGGAGCATCAATAGGTAAGGCTTTTATTATTCCAAAATTAGATAAGCCTATGAGTTTGGCTCCAAATTCAATTATAGTAAAATGTATTAATGATACAATGACTCAATTTGTCAAATATTTAATTTTGTCGCCTTTTGGGCAAGATATATTAAAAAATTTTACTGCTGGAACTGCTATGCCCAAATTTAGCAAGACTCAGCTTAGAGGAACATTACTCCCACTCCCTCCATTACAAGAGCAACAACGCATAGTCGATAAACTAAAAGAACTAGAATCATATATCAATGATTACGATAAAGCCTATGAAAAAATAGAAAAATTAAATACTGATTTCCCAGATTTGTTAAAGAAATCAATATTACAAGAAGCCGTACAAGGTAAACTTGTTCCACAAGACAGCAATGATGAACCTCCAAGTGTACTTATTGAACAAATTAGGAAAGAAAAAGAGCAACTTATTAAAGAGAAAAAGATAAAAAAAGATAAGAATGAATCATATATATTTAGACGGGATAATTCTCATTATGAGAAGGTAGGCACAGAAGAACGCTGTATAGATGATGAAATCCCATTCGACATCCCGGATTCTTGGGTGTGGACAAGGTTAGGGAGTATTACCGATATATTACGAGGAAAAGGGCCCAAATATGCAGAAAACACAGAATTCAAGATTTTAAATCAAAAATGCGTGAGATGGGGAGATGTTGATACTTCATTTTGCAAAACCGTTGATAAAAATTGGTTTGAATCTATTCCAACGGAAACTTTAACAACATTGCAAGATATTTTAATAAATTCTACGGGAGAAGGGACGATTGGTAGAAGTAGTATTGTGACAAGTGATGCAACAAATCTTCCATACGATTCACATGTGTTATTGATACGACCATATAAGTGCATAAATAAATACATAGAAATCTTTATCAATGGAGTTGAAGGACAAGCACAAATTAATCGTTCAAAAGGTGCAAAGACAACGAAGCAAACTGAATTAGGAGTTGATAAAACAAAAAATCTACTCGTTCCTTTACCTCCTCTTAAGGAACAACAAAGAATTGTAGATAAAGTTAACCAGTTAACTCCGCAAATTTTAAAGCTTTAAGCATATTTTCTATAATCGTGGTGAAAGGAGGCTTTTGCCATGACTATTAAAGATTTTGAAAAGTATCTTCAGAGTACTAATTTATCTAAAAACACAATCGCATCTTATGTATTTGCCATTAAGCAGTTTAAAAATCAATATGATGCTGTATCCAAGAAAAACCTTAGGGCTTATAAGGTTTGGCTGATTGAAAATTTTAAGCCCAAAACAGTAAACTTAAGATTAAGAGCTATAAATTGCTATCTTGAGTTTATCGAAAAATCAGCATGGAAAGTTCCATTTGTAAGAGTGCAACAAAAAGCATTTTTAGAAAATGTTATAAGCGAAGCGGATTACAAATATTTTAAGAGTTCTCTAAAAGAAGACAATGAACAGTTTTGGTATTTTGTTATCAGATTTTTAGCAGCAACAGGTGCAAGAGTTAGTGAACTTATACAAATAAAAGTAGAGCACGTTAAAATGGGACATATTGATTTGTATTCAAAGGGCGGAAAACTCAGGAGAATTTACATACCTGAAAAACTACAAGAAGAAGCACTGACGTGGTTTAAAAGTAAAAACCAAGATTCAGGTTTTATTTTTTTGAATAAATATGGTAAAAGAATAACTACTCGAGGAATATCCGGACAACTTAAAAAACTTGGTGCCAAATACGGTATAAATCCTGTCGTAATTTATCCGCATTCCTTTCGTCACCGATTCGCAAAAAGTTTTCTGGAACGTTGTAATGATATTGCCTTTCTAGCTGATTTAATGGGGCATGAAAGTATTGAAACAACAAGAATTTATCTAAGAAAAACAAGCACAGAACAACGAGCTATTGTTGATAGTATTGTTGATTGGTAATTTAAAACTCCTGCTTTATGCAGGAGTTTATTTTAAAAGATTTATTTCTGGTAATATTTGTTTTACTTTTTCAACTATTCTTTTTTGTTCGTTTAATGGAGGAAGTGCAAAATATGCATTTTTACCATCATCTGTACCAAGACGAGGCATTTTTACTCCATATGAGCATTGGTTTGCATATGTAACAAAATATGGAGACATTAGGAATAATTGCGCATATTCGGATAATATATTCCCATAAAAAGTTATTGGTAATATTTCAGAAGTACAACAACCATCTTCATTTGCTACAATTACTTTATTTAAATATGGACGAAGTTTACTATATAATACTTGTCCTTTAGAAAATTTATGCTTTGTACTTAAGCTTTTAACTTCTTTTTTCGTTTTCTTTGCTATAAGTTTACCTGTATCCTTTTCGATATCTTCAAGGTCAAGTACCCATGATTCGCCTTGAATCTCATCGGACTCTATGCAAGCCACAAGGCAGTTTGCGTTTTGCCGAGCCCAGGCTCGCCATATACAAGTCCCATTTTGGGAATGTTTTTGGGTTTGTTGACCAGATTTTCTACAAGTCCGATAAAGTTTTTGACATTATTTGTCCTTATAAATACTTTGTTCATATTGTCCTTTCTTGGCTTGCTCGCGTTAAACGGGCACGCTTACGCTTCGGCCCTCTGCTCGCAAGCCGCTATTCATATAAAAGTTTGTACTCCTTTGTTTGTTTAAATTCTGCAATCCAAGGGTTGGTTGGATCGTGCTTGATTAAGTATTCATATTTTTGCGAATTATTCTTGAACAGAGTTTGAACAGTTTTTGAATGCTCTTTGAATGAGGTTTGAACGGGCGGTGAAATTTCTTCGTCCATTTTGGTTTCAAGATATTTTATTTCTTCGGTCGAAAAGTAATTTTTGACTGCGTTTACGCTTTTCTTTTTTAGCTGTTTTTGCCGAACGATTTTTTGTTTGTAGTCCTCGTAGTCTTTGACATCGCCCAATAATTTCGCCATCGGGTGGGTTTCGGTTACACGCTCAGCGGTGCATAAATACTCGCCTTTCGGGGTGAAAACTTTGATTTTGGTTAGATCAAAGAGGTTGTATTTGATTAACACTTTGCTTTTAAAACCGTAAAGCCGTTCGTCAAAATAGTTGCAACCCAAGAACCTGACTCCGTTTCGCTGAATTGTTTTAACCTCAGTCGCAAGCATCAAATTGTCAAGAGTGTCAGGGTTTATGTTTTGGCGGTTTCTGTCTTCCAAAACCTCGGCGATTGTTTTGTTTGGAGCGTTTGGGCAAGTTTGGGAGTTTTTGAAATTCAGCCACATATCAATCATTTTTATTGTTTCTTCAATAGTAGGAATGTAGTCATTGTGCCACGCAGAATGCAGTTTTTCATTTCGCATCAGGTAAGCCGGTTTGTTTGCAATATTGCTTCCGACATAGCTTGGCATAAGCTTTTCAAAGACTTCTTGAAACTCTTTGAAAAACCGCTCGATGACTTTTGCTCTGGCATTATATGGTCGGGCAAAAACCGTTTCAATTCCGAGTTTTGAATAAAGACCTTGAAACCCGAGTTCGTTAAAACCCTTGTCGTTGGTAAAATATTTCGCCCTGAAGGCTCTGCCGTTATCCTGATAAATGATTTTCGGCACCATATCGAGGTTCATTATTGCGTTTCGAAGGACGGATGCGATGCACTGTGTGTTTTCTTCAAGCATAATCTCGTAACCCACAAGGGCGGTCGATTTCCAATCCAAAAAGCCAACTAAAGTCGCTCGACTTGGCTTGCCAGTGAACGGGTTTATCACCTGAAACGCCAGTTTATGCCCATCAGCTACAAGAATATCTCCGACTTCCAAAAGCGATGCGTCGCGTTTGATATAAGGCTCAACCTTGTCGGACAAGGCTTTTTCGCCGTCTCTGGCAAGCACCCATTTGTCATGCTTACAGTAATGAATAAAAGTTCAGATTGGAGTTATGAAGAAGAATATAGACTTTTTTGTCCAGCTAATTTTAACCAAGATTATTTTATGCCAATCTTGCCATCAAGAATATTTCTTGGACTTAATATAAAAACCAAAGATCAAGATAAAATAATAAAATTTGCGAGAAAATATTGCATTGAAATTCGAAAAATGGAAATTAATGCAAGCTCGTTTGACTTATCTCACAAGCGAGTTTATTAAGACTGATATTAATCTCAAAGATAATTCTCAAAATCTCATTTTATGGAATAAATGATTTTTGCGCTTTATTGAACTGTTTTGCACTTGGGAAGAGGTTGATGTGGTGGGGAGTTTGGGCTGTTTATTGCAAAAGATTTAAAAATTTAGTGCAAATCAGTGCAAGAATAGAGACAAAAGTGCAAAAAAAGACCCGTAAATCTCAACACTAAAAAATCGCCTCAAAGGGCGATAGTTTGTAGATTGGGTTAAACCTAACAAATTTAAAATACTCAAATTACTCACTGTAAAATGACAGCTAGTTATAAAAAATAAAAAGGATAGGGCAAATCCTATCCTTTTTATTTAGCAAGGGAGAGACTCGAACTCTCGACCTCTCGGGTATGAGCCGAACGCTCTAGCCAGCTGAGCTACCTTGCCACATTCGACAAGATTTATTATCTCATAAAAATTTTTAATTTCAAGAGTTTATTTAACAAATTCCTTCTCTTAATCGAACTATTGCACCGCCTAATGTCATTCCGGCACCAAAACCACATAAAATTGCTGTAGTTCCAAGTTTTACTTTGCCCTTTTCTACACTTTCTGCCAATGCTATTGGAATAGAAGCTGCCGATGTGTTGCCATAATATTTAATATTAGTTACAACTTTATCATCAGAATACCCTAATCTTTCTTGAACAGCTTGTATTATTCTAATATTTGCCTGATGAGGTATCAAATAATCAATATCATCAGCATTCATACCGGCATTTTTTACAAGTTCTTCTACATAATGAGGAAGAACTTTTGCAACAAATGTATAAACACCTCTGCCATTCATTTTAATTTTTGCATCTCTTTTTTCGTTAGGTTCAACAAGCGGACAGTTTTGACCGTCAAACGGAAGTTCAATTAAATGTCCAAAGTTACCATCAGCAGTAATATCAATTGCAATAATATCATCAATACCGTCATCAGATGGAGTTACAACCATTGCACCTGCGCCATCACCGAAAAGAATTGAAGTTCCTCTATCAGTCCAGTCAACAAGTCTTGAATTGTTATCTGTTGCAACTAACAGAATATTTTTATACATTCCTGATGATATATAAGCTTTTGCGATACTCATCGCATAAATAAGTCCTGAGCATGCCGCTGTAATATCAAATGCTGGAATTTGTTTTGTAATACCTAATTTTTCATGAATATGACAAGCGATTGCAGGGTACAAATCTGGCGGAGCTGAAGATGCTGCAATAATTAAATCAATATCTTCTGCATTCATTTTAGCTTTTTCTAATGCTTTTTGAGAAGCTTCAAGACCTAAATCTATCGCATTTTGTTCTCCAGAAACAACACGTCTTTCTTTAATACCTGTTCTTGTATAAATCCATTCGTCTGATGTTTCATATAATTTTGTTAAATCATCATTTGTAACAACTGTTTCGGGTAAACTGTATCCTACACCCGCAATTTTAAGCGGGATTAATTTATTTGTCATTATTTATTCCTCATAAAATTTAGCAATTTTTTCGTTAACACCTGTTTCAACAGCGTGTTTTGCAACTCTTACAGCATTTTTAATTGCATAAGCTTTACTTCTGCCATGAGAGATTACTGTAATTCCTTTTACACCTAAAAGTAATGCACCGCCAAATTCTTCATAATTAATTTTTGTGTAAATTCTTCTCATAAATGGTTTTGCAAGAAGTCCGATAATTTTACCGGCTAAATCTGCTTTAAATTCTTGTTTTAACATTCTAAACAACATTGAAGAAGTACCTTCTGTTACTTTTAATGCGACATTTCCTACAAAACCGTCACATACAACAACATCACATACACTTAAGAAAATTTCCTTACCTTCAATGTTACCAACAAAGTTAATTTTTTCTTGATGTTCTTCTAATATTTTGTATGTAGCTTGAGCAAGTTCGTTACCTTTACCTGCTTCTTCGCCAATATTCAAAACACCTACACGAGGATGTTCAATACCGAGAACATTTTTAGAGAAAGTTGCACCCATAATAGCAAATTGATAAAGCATTTCAGGAGTACAATTACTATTTGCACCACCATCAATAACAACAATTGGTTTTTTTATTGTTGGTAAAGTAACAGCGATTGCCGGTCTGTCAATACCAGGAATTCTGCCTAAACCGAATAAACTTGATGCCATAGCTGCGCCTGTAGAACCTGCTGCAACAACTGCATCTGAACTGCCTTGAGCAACAGCATCAACAGCTAGAACTATTGAGGATTTTTTCTTTTTACGAATAGCTTGTCCTGGAGCTTCACCCATTTCTATAACTTCGGAAGCATGAGTAATTTTGATATCAAGTTTTGATGTATCAATTTTTATACGGCTTTTTGCGGCTCCACCCTTGCCAAAATCAGTCATAAATCCTTCATGAGTAATTTTATCAAGTTCTTGTTCAATTCTATCTTGTTTACCAACAAGTTCAATTGCTACACCATATTCTTTTGCAGCCCAAACAGCACCGGCAACTATTTCGTGCGGCGCATGGTCACCACCCATTGCATCTATAGCTATTCTTGTCATTTTATCCCTCTCCGTATATTAAGTCGTTAAGTCATTAAGACGATAAGACGTTAGGTTCTTTTCACAAAATAAGTTAGCAAAAATTTCACCAAAACTATATGTAAAAGACTTTTCGTCTTAACGTCTATTGACTTAGCGTCTTATTCTTCAGTTTTTTCTTCTTCAACAACAGTTTCAGTTGTTTCTTCAGCTTTTACTTCTTCTACAACAGTTTCTTCAACTTTTTTTGCAGATTTTTTAGTTGTTTTTTTTTCTTCTTTAGCTGGAACTTCTTCAACTCTGTCTTTCAAGCTAACAGGTTGTCCTTTATAAGTTCCGCAAGCTGTACATACTGTATGTGCTAATACTGTTTCACCGCAATTTGGACATTTTGTTGTTTCTGGTTTTGTAGCTTTCCAGTTACTTCTTCTGTGTCCTTGAGCGGAATGTCCTGTTCTTTTCTTAGGTACTGCCATTTTTCTTTTTCCTTTATGTTTTATGTTACTAATTATATTTCTTCCTTCTCCCCAATGTGGGAGAAGGTGTCACAAAGTGACGGATGAGGGGTGTTAACCCTTTTTTATTTGGATATTTTTAAAAACATCCAATCTCGGATCTGATAAATTTTCTTCTTTCAAAAATTTATCTCCATTACAATTTATACCACAAACTTTCTTATTTGGTAAATTTAATATTACAGATTGATACAATAAGTCATAAATATCGATTTCATCTGCACCTTCTAAATCGGTTACAAACTGTCCGTCTTTAAGCTCAGTTTCCTGTCCGTAATCCTCTAATAGAGCGTTTTTAGCATACATTTCGTCAATATCAAAATCTAAATTGTAATCAAATTCTTTCAAACACAAATCGCATTCAAGCTTAACAGTCCCCTTAACATTTCCTTTAACTTCAATAAATTCACCAAGAGACAAAACTGTTAAATCAGAGATAATAGGAGTAACACAATCTAATCCCTCAATTTTTTCATTAAAATGAATTTCGAGAGATTTTGAAGATGTATTTTCCAATTCTTCAATAGAAATTTTGTGTTCCATTTTATCCTACAAATTGTTCTTCCTGAATTGCAACTGATGCTATCTGGTTTGATATAAAACAAACTTTTTTCAAAGGTCCAGATGTTTCTTTTTCAACAAGAACTGCTGTTGCAGATTTAATTGTTTGTTTTAGTTCTGCATAAAGTTCTTCCGGGTTTTCAACATACAACACTAAAGGGGCTGTAGAACCTTTTAAAAAAACTAAAACAGAAGTTCTTTTTTTAATATTTTGCGCATTAAATTGTTGTGCCATCATACTCTCCTTTGCTAAATAATTATAGATAAAGTATAGAAAGTTGTCAATGGAATAAGTTATATGTATAGTTTTGATATTTGTAATATAATATCAATATGGATATAGGAATTGAATTAAATAACACGAAAATCATCATCAAATGGGCGGATATTAAAGCTGATTATTATAGAGTTTTGTTTAAAAAAGATGATGTATTTATTGAATGTGCAAGAATTTTTGATGAAACACAAATACAATTATCTCTTGTACCTTTTGGTGAAAATGAATGCTTTGTACAAGCCGTTAAAGATGGAAGAGTTATTGATGAATCTTCAAAACGTCAGTTTACTTTTGATACTATTGACGTTATAAGTTGCTCACAAGATAATAATGAAGTTAGATTTTTCTACAGCAAATACAAAGGCGCTCAAGGCTATAGATTATATAAAAATGAGGCAGAACAAGGTTTTTCAGGATGTAAAAATTCTGATACAACATTCATTTCTATTCAAAAAACAGATGAAACAGAATATAAAATTAAACCTTATATAAAAGGAGAAAACGGCAGAGAAATTTTAACAAGTTCACCGATTTTTAAAGCCGAAACTGGATTTTTTGAATTTGTAACCATTTATAAATCATTTAACTATAATCTTTTCTTATCATGGAATTTTAATGGTTACGCAGATGGTTTTTTGGTTTATCCTCAAAATTCTAATTTCCCGATTTTTGAAACAAATGATGGATTACGTCATCATCTTGAATTAACAGATTTTAAAGGCAGTACAAAATTTATTGTAAAAGCTTTTGTTAATACAACTGAAGGAAAAATTATTGTTGCCGAATCCCAGCCTGCTGCATTAAGCATAAGAAAATACGAAAAACCGGATGTTTCTCTAATTATTCCCGCCTATAATGCCAAAGATTATATAGCAAGAAGCATTGATAGTGCACTCGCTTCTGATTTTGCAAATCTTGAAATTGTTATTGTTAATGATGGCAGTACAGACGATACTCAAAAAATTATCGATTGGTATGATAAAAATTACGAAAATATTGTATCAATTCAAAAAGAAAACGGTGGTGTAGCAGATACTAGAAACGTCGGTATTGAAGCTGCAAGAGGTGAATATATCGCATTTATGGACAATGATGATTTAATTCGTCCTAATATGATTAGTTCACTTTATAACACAATTACAAAAAACAACTGTGATGTTGCAATTGCACCGTTATATAGAATTACAGACAAAGGTTATTCAACTCATTGTAATTTACCATTCATGCCGGATATTCCGCATGACATAGACAAATATTTAGATATCATGTACACTCCGAATTTTTACAATTGTGCAATTTGGAATAAGCTTTATAAAGCTTCAATGGTTAAAGCTCATCCGCTTGGAAAATTAAAATATGAAGATGTATCATGGACTCCATGTATAATGTCTTATGTTGAAAAATTTTGTTTTCTGAATACTCCATTTTATGAATGGGATAGAAAAACAAGACCGGAAACTTTTGGCGATATTCTTGCAAAACAATCAGAAGATGATCTTTTTGAACATCGAAAACAAGCTATGTTATTTTTCGTACAAAACGGAAATCCATCCAAACATGAATATATGAAAACTATTGCCAAACGCAGATTAGCGCGTTATGCAAAAAATTCAGCCAATCCTGCATATAATGAATTAATGGAGAAAATTGATGCCGGAAAATACTAAATTAAGTAATTATTTATTTTACATGAGTTATTTAAACAGAAAATTAGAAGGTTTTTTTGAAAATCAATCACCATATATTTTCTGTAAAAAAGGTTGTTCAAAATGCTGTCAAAATGGTGAATATCCATTTTCTAAAGCTGAATTTGATTATTTGATGGTAGGTTTTTTACAGCTGCCAATTGATATTCAAGAAAAAATTAAAGCTAAAGTTAAGAAAATAAAAAAAGAGAAAAATGGCAAAGAAGGATTTGTTTACGAATGTCCGTTTTTGTTTAACAATCAGTGCAGCGTATATGATTTTCGCGGAATAATATGCCGCAGTTTTGGTTTAATGTCAATAAATGACAAAGGTGCTTCAAAAATTCCATTTTGTGCATTTGAAAATCTAAATTATTCCAATGTTGTAGACTTTGATACAAAAATTGTTTCTTCAGAAAAGTATAAAAAATTAGGCAATGTAAATGAACCACTGGCTTTTAATACAAGTTATTCATTTTTGACAAGTGAAAATATAGAAAAAAATTTCCACATAGAATTTGGTGACAAAAAACCGCTTATTGATTGGTTTTAATTTCAAGATGTTCCAACATTTCTTTCAAATTATTTAACGATTTTTCACGAATAATTTCAGTTGTTTTACTAAGATTAGTGTATAATAAATCATAATCTTTGTCTGTAATGTTTATACAATATTTTAATGCGTTTGTAAAATCTGAATTTTTTTCATATATAACAGAATTATCGTTATTAAAATAATGATATTTTGCAAATTTTTGAGCAATAACACAGGGTTTATTAAAACCATAAATAAGCTGAAATGACCCTGAAGTTCCGGTTTTTATATATCTGTCATGTTCTTTATTTTCCGGATCTAGCAATGGCAAAAAGAAATCAGCTTCTTCAAGTTGATTGTACATTTGTTTGTACGGTAAACGACCTTTTATATCAAAAAATTTATGTATTTCTTTTGGAATATCATCTAATTTTCCATAACCAATAACTGTTATTTTAAAATTATCAATCCCTGCTGTATATAACTCTTTAACAGCATCTATCAACAAATTTGAATTTCTTCTATGAGAAGCTAATTCTCCTACTGTAATAAAATTAATCAAAGAATTTTTATTATGAATTTCTATTTCGCCAAAATAATTTGGATTACAAAAAACAGGATGAGGAGTTTGAAAATTAAAATCAGCAAGCTGGATTATTCTGTTTTCAGATAATAATTTTTTATCAATATAATCAAGATGATGTTCTACAAATATATATTTTTTATAATCTTTTTTTGCTTTTTTAAAAATTTCAAAGAAAGATAATGGTTTATCATTCTTTTTAGAATAGTATAAATGATAAGAATTTATTATAATATGCTTGTATTTTTCAATTTTATCAGAATCCAAAAGACAAATTATATCTTGAATTTCTAATTTAAACAGATTATTTATTAAATTTTTATCTAGCCTTATAAACGGATTCTCAAAACAAACTTTTGGAGTAACAATAACATCAATATTGTATCCCAAATCTTTTAAATATTTAATATATCCTGGCAATGTTTCACCATGAGAATTGTTTGCTTCAATAAGTAATATACTATTTTCCAAAACTTCTTGTTCACAAATTTTTTTTATATTTTTACTATTATGTTTTTGTATTTTTATTTTTAATCCAAAAATATTTATAACTTTTCTTTT
>CATLEG010000007.1 GCA_949915775.1 uncultured Candidatus Melainabacteria bacterium
ATAATAATAATGATAGATATGATAAAGTTTATTAAAATATTTATAATATGTGTAATTTGTTTATTGACATTTGCCTGCAATACCAGAGCTGAAGAGCTTTATAAATTTACGGCAGCAAACTTTGATACTTCAAATTCTATAATTGTATTATCCGCACAAGATACACAAAACGGGTTTATTAATCAAGATATCAAACTTGTTAAAATGGAGAATAAAGCATATTTTGATATTGATTCTTCTATTATAACTTTTCCTAAACAAGACTGGATATTCAACTCCGGGCCTGTTAAAGAAATAAAAATAAATCAATTTTCTGTAAATCCATGCAAAATAAGAGTTGTAATGTATTTTGAAAATAATTTTAACCCTGATTCAATTAAGTTTTTGAGAATTAAAAACAATATTATTATTAAACTTAAAAATGGAAAAATCTGTGATAATGAATATTTTCATAACACATATAGAGATGAGCATTCTTCTTCCGGTGATTTTTATGAATATTTAACTATCACCACACCTGTTGCACCCGTAAATGATAGTATTGTCGGACAAATTCAAGATGCATTCAATACACAAACTGAACAAATTCTTGCAAAGAAAGAGCTTAAACTTAATACAAAATATTACCTTAACAATGTTTCTATAAGACAAAACGGTATTTTATTAAACGGTTTTGGAGCTGTAACCATTGAACGTCCTATGATTCTTCAAAATCCATCTAGAATTGTATACGATTTACCCAATACACTTGTTGATACTAAATTAAGAAACAAAGAATTCAGAATTAACGACAATGAAACTGTTAAAATCGGCCAATTTTCTGTAAATAAAGCAAGAATTGTTATCACAACCGATGCTGTAAGCGATTATATTCCAATATATTCAAATGATAATCAATCTTTAATAATCGCAAATTACGCCAAAACTAACAATACAACTTTATACAACAGCACATCAAATGCGATTTTTTACCAAAAAGAAAAAAATGATTCTCAAACGGAATCAATGATTTTGAAATTCGATGCTCCAATAGTTCATGGTATTGACAGATACAATGACAAATTAATTGTATATTTTTATAATGTTTCAAAATATAATGATGCAAATTTTAAAGAAGCTTTTAAAAATACTTTTTTTGAAAATGCCGTAATTGACTTAATGCCAAAAGTAGGACTTAAACTTACTATTCCAATTGAGCAGGATGCTATGGTAAGTTCCTATTTAGGTTCTGACGGCAGAGGTTTTAAAGTAAAAATTAAACAATCTAAAAAGAAAATAATAACACAACCTTCAATTATACTTAATCCTGCAAATCCCAAAACTACAACTTCTAAAAAGCGTGTAGTAATTGATGCAGGTCATGGAGGGACAGATGCCGGTGCAATTGGCGGCGGCATTCAGGAAAAAGCGATAACACTTGATGTAGCGAAACGCGTTGAAACTCTTCTTAAGCAAAAAGGCTATGAAGTAAAAATGACACGAACAAATGATACATATGTATCACTTCAAGACAGAGTAGAAATAAGTGAAGAATATGCTCCGGATATATTTGTAAGTATACATGTTAACTCAAGTGTTAAGCCGGAAATTACCGGAGTAGAAACTCATTATTATCATCAAGAAAGTATGGCACTTGCTCAAACTGTACACTCATCATTTGCAAGTGCAGTTCAATCTCCTAACAGAGGATTGTTTAAATCTAAATTTTATGTTATAAATCATACGACATCACCGGCAATTCTGGTTGAAATAGGATTTATTTCAAATTGTAATGAGAGAACACAGCTTGCCGGAGAAAAAAGGAAACAGGCAACAGCCAAATCAATAGCAGATGGAATACAAGAATACTTTAAACAATATAAATAATAACACAATAAATAAACAGCCAATTGCGTTTTTTGACTCCGGAGTTGGCGGTTTAACTGTCTTTGAAAAAGTTAAAAAACTTTTACCAGATGAAAATTATCTTTATTTCGGTGATACCAGAAACATGCCTTATGGAGAAAAAACCGAAGAACAATTAATAGAATTTGCTGATAAAATTTTAAAATTTTTTGAACAAAAAGATGCAAAAGCCGTAGTTATTGCTTGTAATACAAGTTCTGCAATAGCATATGAAAAATTAAAGAACAAATATAAATTTAAAATTTATCCGATAATACAAACAGTTTGTTCTAAAATATCAAAACTTGAAAATGCAAAACGACTTGGAATAATTGCTACACCTGCAACAATAAATTCACATGCATATTCAAAAGAAATACATAAATATAATAAAAACATCGAGATTTTTGAACTTGCAGCCCCAAATTGGGTTAGAATTGTAGAAGAACACAGGATAAATCAACCGCATAGCATTGAACAAGTAAAAGAAATTCTAAATATTATGATGGAAAACATGCCTGATAAAATAGTTTTAGCTTGCACACATTATCCATACTTAATTAATATATTAAAGAAATTTTTACCTGAAGATAAATTTATTGATCCATCAATTTCTTTTGCACAGATTATAAAAGAAGATTTAACAAAATCAAACTTACTTAATAACAAATTTGAATATGAACAATTTTTTGTAAGCAGCGAACCTGCGAATTTCAAAACAGCAGCAGAACTGTTTTATAAGCTTGAAACACTACCGGAATTAGTTAAATTATAATTCTTATGTCATTCTGAGGGCTTTAGCCCGAAGAATCTCTTTTATAAATTTTCGCAAAATCCCACCCTATGCGGTCACCACCTCTCGCAAACGATACTTAATCGTTTGCTCGGCAGAGTCTTTAAACAAGGAGGCTGCTCACAGAATAACGCACTAAAAAAATTCACTTGATTTTTTTTACTTAATAATTAAAATAGAAATATGAAGAAATTTTTGTTATTAATTTTGGTATTATTTTTGGCTGGAACAGTATTCGCAGAAACAAATTATGAACAGATATACAGAGAGTTAGAACCGGCAGATTTTTCTTATGTTCATAACATTGACCCCGGAGAAATGTATGACGTAAAAGATACATCCTGGTCACCTTATCCGTTATTTAGACTTACGGCACCACTGTTTTTTAAAAATGTTGCAATTGAACCGGGTTATTATCTGTTAACCCCAAGAGAACATAATGGAAACTGGTATATTTTGTTTAAAGAGCAGGGTAAAGTAAAATATATTATTCCTGCATACAACAGAGAAATCGTTCCTATGGGATTTTATGACGAGAATTTACCAAAAATAAAACTCACCCCAATACAAAAATTCCATCTCAAATTTCATGATTTTGTCGGAGAACACGTTAAATCATCTCAACGCAAACCGGCACCTCAAACTTATCTTGAGGCTACTGATTTGGAAAACAATTATATTTCGATAATTATATACTGGGGCAGCCACAGATATTATATGATTTTAAGAACCATACAGCTTTAAACTTCTTCCTCTTTTTTAATTTCATCAACGACCATTTTTGCCATTTCTTTTGCGATTAAATGCTGGGTCGCTGCCGGACAATTTTGAAGCATATTCATTGCTGTTCTTAGAGTTGTATCAATATCATACCAGCGGCCTTTACGGTTGTCATCCAGACCAGATCCTACTGCATTAATAATATCTTCTACTGCTTCAAATTTTTCATCTTCAATATTGTGTTCGATGATAATTTTTATCAAATTCAAAGCAATTTTAATCTGGGTTTCATCATCAGACTGTTCAAGAGTATTAACAGCTTGAGATAAAACTGGGTCTTTATCATACCATCTTCTATGTTGGTTTGTGTATTCTTCCTTCATAATGCCTCTCCTTATAGTAAATTTATTATGACGTTTTTAATGAAAAATGTCAAATATTTTTTAATAGTTTACATTAACAAAAATATAAGATATAATATTCCTATGAATTTATTTCAAAAAATAATTTATAATATTTTAGTTTTAAGAGAAAAAAGTTTAAATGCAAAGCTTGGCAAACATTTAAAACGCTCAAGCAAAAATTCTACATCTAAAACTATTCTTGCAACCGGAGTTACAATGACTCTTAACTCCGAAACCGAAAAGAATAAAAATCTTGTATTGAAAAATGTTTCAGATATAGTAAAAAATTGCAGCAATAATCCTAAAAAATTAATTGATTATATAAAGGCAGCAGGCACAAAAGTTGTAATAATGGATAATGCTGATAAAATTTTAGGGTTTATTAAAGAAGAAGAAGGCTTGATTTGTGAATTGCAAGGACTTGAAGCATTTTTCTTAAATGTAATGACTGACAGCGGTTTAAATTTTAAATCAAAACCAATGTTTGTAATGCGTAATGGCGAAATCGATCCTTATTATATGGCTCATCAATTTTATAAATGGTATTCATTAAAAAATAATTTACCGGGATATGATTATTTTTCACAGAAACTATTTAAAATTTATTTAAATTCTGACGAAAGCGGAATGGAAAATTTAACACTTGATGAGATGACCGGTCTAAAAGAGGCAATTGATAGAGACAAAGAAGCCACTGAGTTTGCGCTTTCACTAGCAAAACATAAAGAAGGGTCTAAAAAAGTTCTTGAAAAAATGCAGGATGGCGGAGCAAATATATAGAAAGGAAGTTATTATGATTAAAAGATTTATATTATTAATTGGGATTTTAAGTGTATTACCTGCTTACGCAGATGTAAATATGACACCCCAAACAACATTTTCCGGCTACTATAATAAATCTTATAACAGTTCATTTTATAAACCGAATTATGAAAGAACAACAAATTCCAGAGAAGAAATTATGAAACGTAAATCCGTCACCGAAATGGAAAATACAACTCCAAAACTTGACGGTAAAACTCCAATGACATATGGACAGTTCCCTCAACATTATGACAGCTCAAATATGCTTCATATGCAGGGAATACAAAATGGTATGCAAAATATGTTTATGGGCTTGTAAAATTTTTACAACTTTATAACCGCACTATGTCTGTTTGTAGTCGCATTTTCTTTTCGATAAGAGAAAAACAAATCATTATTACATACCGTACAGTAAGGACAAACATCAATATCTTTTACCCCTATTTCTTCAAGCTGGCGTTTGTTTATAGTTTTTAAATCAACAAATATTTCGCCTTTACGAATTTCAAAAAGCCCATCTTGAAGTTTTACGGTATCCATAAGTTTTTCATATACATCTTTTCCAACATTATAACAGCATAAAGATATTGCCGGTCCAATTGCACATTTTAATTCTTTCGGATTTGAACCAAATTCTTTCATCATTTTTTCAACAGTTTTAACAGCAATTTTACCGGCAGTGCCGCGCCAGCCGGCATGAGAAACTGCTGCAATATTATTTGATGAATCATAAATTATAACAGGTGTACAATCAGCAAAGTTCAAAAATACAGCTTGTTCTTTGTTTGTTAAAATTAAACCGTCAGTATCAGGATAATTATTAATTCCGATTTTTGCGATATCGACATTCGATGTATGTGTTTGAGATGGATAAATAAGATTTTTTTCATCTATATTTAAAAATTTACAAATATCTTTTTTATTTTCGCAAACAATAGCTTTAAAATCGGGTTCTTTTGTTTTTATAATACTTTCTCTTGTTGTAAAAAAATGATTTAAACCCTCAAGTAATGAACTTTTTACAACTTTTTTCCCATTAATTTCATCAAAATAAAACATAAAGAAATTATAGCATAAAAAAGTTTCGACATTTATGTACAAAAAGATAGTTAAAGTTAGTCATTCTGAGGGCTTAAGCCCGAAGAATCTAATTTGTCGAGATTCTTCGCTTTCGCTCAGAATGACGAATCATTTAGCCTAAACTTGTATATACCAAAGTTTATATACCGAAAACTCTTTTTGTATTTTCCATAGTTGCGTTATCAATTTCTTCAAATGTTGTTTCTCGCAGTTTTGCCATCTCTTCAGCCACAAATTTTACATATGCCGGCTGATTTTCTTTCCCTCTATATGGAACAGGTGTTAAATAAGGCGCATCTGTTTCTAACAGCAATCTATCAAGCGGAACTTCAATTGCAACATCTTTCATTTTAACTGCATTTTTAAAAGTTACAACTCCGCCAATAGCAATGTACCAGCCTTCCTTTATACATTCTCTCATAAATTCAACACTGCCGGAAAAACAATGCATGACAATTTCGGAATTTTTATTATGCTCTTTTAAAATATCATATGTATCTTTATGCGCCTCTCTATCATGGATTGAAATAGGAAGATTTAATTCATTTGCAAGCTTAATCTGTTTTATAAAAACTTCTTTTTGCAAATCATTAAAACTTTTATCCCAATAGTAATCAAGCCCGATTTCGCCAATAGCTATGATTTTAGGATGTTTGGAATATTCCTTAATCTTATATATTAAATCATCAGACCAATCTTTTACCTCTGTCGGATGCACTCCAAGCATTCCATAAACAGGAGGATATTTTTCGACAAGACTCATAACTTCATCTATATCTTTTGGATAAGCTGAAGGAACAATCAGTTTGGTGACACCGTCTTCAATTGCGTTTTTAACAACTTCATCAATAGAAATTTCTTCAATCATATTTATATGTGTATGTGTATCTATCATATTGTAAACCTATATTATGTGATATAATCATAGCATGGAAGAAAGAGATTTAAAAATATCAATAGCACATCTTTATCCAAAACTTTTGAATCTTTATGGTGATATGGGAAATATTATTACTTTAAAGAAAAGATGTGAATGGCGCGGAATAACAGTTGAATACAACGAAATCGGAATAAATGATAAATTCGGAGAAAACGATTTATATTTTATCGGTGGAGGTCAGGACAAACAGCAAGAAGAAGTTGCATCAGAACTTTTAAAACACAAAGATTTCTTGACTCAAGAACGCGACAATGGGGCTGTATTTTTAGGAATATGCGGGGGTTACCAACTTTTTGGACATTATTACCAGCCGTTTGATAAACCTAAATTAACAGGATTAAGCCTTTTAGATGCTTATACTGTTGCCGGTAAAAAAAGATTTATCGGAAATGTTACCGTTGAAACAGATTTTTTAAATCCGAAAACTCTTGTGGGATTTGAAAACCACAGCGGTTTAACATATCTTCAAGGTGACACAAAACCTCTTGGTATTGTAAAAGTCGGAAATGGAAATAATGGTGAAGATAAAACGGCTGGAGGACGCTATAAAAATGTTTTCGGAACATATTTACATGGTTCTCTTTTACCTAAAAACCCGCATTTTGCAGATTATTTAATAGAACTTGCACTTGAAAAACGTTACGGTGAAAAAATAAAACTATCAAAGCTTGATGATGAAATTGAAACCAAAACACACAATTCACTCATCGGAAAGGCTTATTAATGAATATATTAAAAAAATGGTATGACTTACCGGATAAAATCAGATTTTTACTTGTCGGCGGATTTAATGCAGCTTTTTCTTATATAATATTTGCTATAGCAATACATTTTATTGGTCAAGAACATTATCAAATCTGTGTAGCTTTGCAATGGATTATATCATCCGTATTTTCATTTGTTAATCAAAAAATATTCGTATTTTGTACAAAAGGTCACTGGATAAGTGAATATATTAAATGTTGTTCAACATGGGCTGTAAGTTACGCATGTAATGCATTGATTCTTGAATTTATAGTTAGGTTTATAAGTAAAAATGTATATATAGGACAATTTTTCTCAATATTATTGGCTTCTATTGTGACATATATTTTATTCAAATATTTTGCATTTAAACGATATGATTGCCCGAAAAGAAAAGGCATGGTATAATTAATCTGGAGGGGCTTGATGAAAACAGTATTTAATTACAAGGATTTTGCAAAAGATCTGACAAAACAAGCAGAAAAAGTTATTCCAGAAGATATTGCATTACAGCATAAAAAAGAATTTTTAGAAAGAATTTATAATTTTACTTATATTGCCGGTGAAGCTTTTTCTAAAGAAGATGCAATTACTGATTCAAAAACGGCAAAATTTTTGACTCAAATAGTTTCAGAATGGATTTTTCATAAATATATAGATCTTCTCCGCTCTGATATTCCTGCAATGTATCATGAAAGTATTTTACAAAAACTTGGTTTTGTAGCTTATGAAATGGCAAGAGAGTCAGCATACAGTAATTTGAGTCAGGACGAACTTTTAAAACTCGTTGAAATACAGTTAAAAAAAGCTTATGAAAAAGCCTGCAAAACATTATTAGATAATGGTAAAATTACAAATGTATCTTACATAAAAGCAATAAATTTATCTAATATTGATTCCATGAAAAATGCCATTTCACATAATTTTAAAACATTTAATTATACAGTAACAGCTTTATTGCTGGCTTTATTAACTCTTGGAGCAAATGTTTTTTACTATGAATATCAGCATCTTGATATAATAAACACCTTTGCATTAATTATTTTATCAGGATATATCGGTTTTTATATTGGTGTAAAAAAATTCTCTAAATAGGTAATATTGCGAATTATAAATAAATATGTTATAATATAAATAGTTCTGTATGGATGTTTATTTTGTTCCTACATTTTTATTAAACGGGAGAAAGGACTCCGACAGGATGTGAAGTATACCCGCCGATTAATAATCGCCAGCGGGAAACGGATAATCCGGGGCATTCACCCACCTGCGAGACTACGCAGGTAACAAAATCGCATCTGTACAGGGCTTTTTATTTGAAAAATTTTACGGTTGTGTATTTATAATATTCCACAATAGAATTAATTTAAAAAGGTAATACTTTAGAACATATTTAGAAGATAAGTACCTACTTAAGAAAGCAGGCTAAAACTTTAAAAGTTCATAAGGTTCAACATTGAGTGCTTTTGCAATTAGTCTAATACGTGAAAGCGGTATATCTCTATGGGCATTTTCGATATTTGCAATATAAGAATTATCAGCTTCAATTTCAAAGCTCAATTGTTCTTGCGTCATTCCACGTTCTTTGCGCAAAAACTTTACGCGCTGCCCGAATTTTTTATGAAAAACTTTATTCATTTTCTTGCCCATATGTAAAGATATATCAAATAATCAAAATATAAATATTGCTATTTGCAAGGTTTTATATCATAATGTATTGTAAGGAGGGGTTTTTAAGTATGAGAAAATTCGGATTTACTTTAGCTGAAATATTGATAACTCTGGGAATAATAGGTGTAGTTGCAGCATTAACACTGCCTAGTTTAATAACAAAACATCAAAAAAAAGTTGCAGCAACTCAACTTAAAGAAACATACTCAATTGTATATCAAGCCTTAGAAAGAGCAAAAGTTGAACATGGGGATTTTTCGACTTGGGAGATGTACTATGGTCAGACATTAGGAAGTGATTATAAACAATACCTAAAAACAGTAGTTGATAAATATTTTATACCATACGTAAATACTAAACAAAACATTGGATTTATATCATTAAAAAATCTAGGTTATGATAATATATACACTCTAGATGGTAAACCCTCCAGTTCTCGCTTAACAGAAACTTCTTATTATGTTGTTCCTTTAAGTAACGGTTCTATTTTACGTTTTATTTTTGCTTCAGGTTGTCCTAGCGATGAATATATTACTGATGAAAACGGTAATAATATAGCCTGTAAAGGAGATGTAACAGCAGGTGATATTTTTGTATATATAGATATTAATGGTAGCAAAAAACCAAATACTGACGCTAAAGATATATTTGTAATGCGCTATAATACTAATGGATTACAGTTTTGGGGATGTGAATTAAAAACACCTAACAGACGCCAGGAAATTTTAAACACACAATGTAAAAAAGGGGCTCATCGTACAGGATACTGCGGATGTGTAATAATGCTTGACGGATGGGAAATTAAAGATGACTATCCTTGGTAAAAATAGCTATTGCATTTTTATTTTTAGCATTTTATAATTATTTTGTCAGAAAAGTTACTCACGAATATTTTATCATAGGCTTTTATTAGTCTTTATTGGTATATTCGTTTTTATAAATAAAGCAAAAAAGAGATTCTTCGGCATCGTCATTCTGAGCCTGTAAGGCGAAGAATCTCACAAAAAGCCTCAGAATGACACTTATAACGAAAGGTAAAAATCAATGGATTTAGAAAACAAAGAAATTACTGTAGAAGAAACAACTACAGAAACTTCAACAGAAGTTGTTGAAGAAGTTGCGGCTGTTGAAGAAACTGAAAAACCTCGTAAACGCGGTCGCGGCAGAAAACAAAAAATCGAAACAACTGAAGAAAAACCTCAATCAGAATGGGTTGAACGTGTTGTTCAAATCAGTCGTGTAACTAAAGTTGTTAAAGGTGGTAAAAAATTAAGCTTCCGCGCTATCGTTATTGTTGGTAACAAAAAAGGCCAAGTTGGCGTAGGATGTGCTAAAGCTGCTGAAGTTATTATCGCTATTCAAAAAGCTATTGCTGATGGCAGAAAAAATCTTATTACAGTACCTATTTTCAAAACAACTATTCCTCATCCTATCACAGGACGTTCTGGGGCTGGTTCAGTTATGCTTAGACCAGCTTCTCAAGGTACAGGTATTATCGCCGGCGGTGCTGTAAGATTAGTTCTTGAACTTGCAGGTATTGAAAACATCCTTGCTAAATCTTTAGGTTCAAAAGCTCCTCTTAACGCAGCTAACGCAACTTTAGAAGCTTTAAAAGCTTTAACTCCATTCAAAGAAGTTGCTGAAAAACGCGGTTTGACTATGGCTGAATTACTTAATTAATCAGTCGGGTTATTGTTTGCAAATATTTTAAGAATAATATTTAAAGCAAAACAGATGCGAGGGATAAGTTACAAGATTTTCAAATAAATCAAAGATAATAACCCGAGTGCATTAACAAAGTAAAGCCGCCAATAAAGATATTATAAAAATAATTACAAAATTTATAATAAAGGCGCTTATACAAAAGTCGTAAGCTATGTTAAAAAAAGGAAAATAAAAATGGCAAAAACAGAATTAAAACAAATAAAAATTAAACTTGTAAGAAGCCTTATCGGTGCTTCTGAAAAACAACGCAAAGTTGTTGCAGGTTTAGGTTTATCTAAACAAAACCAAGTTGTAGAACACTACAACAGTGCTACTATCTTAGGTATGGTTAACAAAGTACCTCATTTAGTACAAATAGTTGAATAAGAAGACAAGAGGACAAGAAGACAAGATGGCAAGCTCTTTTCTAGCCTGACCTCCTGACATCTTGACCTCTGAACTTCTGAAAATTGCGTAAGCGCAAGCGAGTAATATTAGAAAGGAAAAATAAAAATGACAATCACATTAGAAGATTTAAGACCTGCAGAAGGTTCAACACATAAATCAAAAAGAGTTGGTAGAGGACGTTCATCAGGACATGGTAAAACATCTTGCCGCGGTCATAATGGTGAAGGACAACGTTCAGGTAACTCTTCAAAAAGAGGTTTTGAAGGCGGTCAAATGCCTGGTTACAGACAAATGCCAAAACTTAAAGGCTTCAAAATTATCAACCAATTAAACTATGCTGAAATTAATGTTGGCAGAATCGCACAATATGGTTTGAAAGAAGTTTCTTTAGAAATCTTGAAAGAAGCTGGCAGAGTTCATCCTTCTTGTGTTGGTTTAAGAGTTTTAGGCAACGGTGAATTAAAAGGTGCTGTAACTGTTAAAGCATCATATGTAACACCTTCAGCAAAAGAAAAGATCGAAAATGCAGGCGGAAAGGTTGAGTTAGTATAATGGCACCACAAATGAGAATGCCTACAACTGAAGATTTGATGTCAATGTGGAATGCATCAGGATTGAAACAGAAGATTATCTTCACATTCCTGATGATTGCCGCATTTAGATTCGGTGTTCAAATGCCTTTATTTGGGATTAATAACCAAATATTCTCAAATATTGCACAGGGAAATAATATTATTGGATTTCTTGATTTATTTTCGGGCGGTGCTTTAGGTAAAGTATCCATATTTGCACTTGGTATTGGACCTTACATCACATCTTCAATTATTATCCAGCTTGTTTCTGTCGTAATTCCTTCACTGGAAAAACTTCAGAAAGAAGAAGGTGAAGCAGGCAGAAGAAAATTATCACAGTACACACGTATTTTTACTGTTGTGCTTGCTGTGTTCCAGTCACTGGTATTTATGTTATATTTACACCATTTACCGGGGGCTGTTTTGCCGAATGTTAATCCAATAATGTTCTTTATAAGTTCAGTTATTGTTTTAACAACCGGTTCTGTACTTGTAATGTGGATTTCTGAACTTATTACTGAAAAAGGAATCGGTAACGGCGGTTCATTAATTATCTTTATAGGTATTTTATCAGGAATTCCTGTTTATGCATCAAGGACAGCACAAATTGTCGCTAATAATTCTATGATGCAGCTGGGTTTAGCACTTTTACTATTCATCTTCTTTGCGGCAATGATTTTTATTGTAATCATGCAAGAAGCGGTAAGAAAAGTAATTATTGTTAACCCTAAAAGACAAGTCGGAAACAAAGTTTACGGCGGTATGAATTCATTTATTCCGTTTAAACTTAATCCGGGCGGTGTAATGCCGATTATCTTTGCAATTGCAATTCTTTTGTTCCCTTCAACTGTTTTAAGTCTTGTAGGACAAGCGAATTTCAAAAGTGAAGCTGTAAAAAATATGGTAGTTCATATGACTCAAATTTTGAGTCCGGATGGTGCAACATATTATATTTTATATTTCTTATTAATTGTAGCATTGACATTTTTCTATGCATCAATTATGCCAAATATGCAGCCAAAAGATATTGCAGATAACTTAAAAAAATACGGTTCATCAATACCAGGTATTAAACCAGGAAAGCCTACAGCAGAAGCACTTGATAAAATATTAACTAAAACTACATTTATCGGTGCGATGGGACTTGGTATAATTGCACTTGTACCTTCACTTGCAACTTATGTTACTAACATAAAAACAATTCAAGGTATTGGAGCAACTTCATTAATAATCATGGTTGGTGTTGCTCTTGATTTAATAAATCAAGTTCGAACACATCTGTTGGCCCGAAACTATGAATCGTTTTTAAAAGAATAAAAAAAGCTCCAATCGGAGCTTTTTTTATAGGTAATTATTATTTCATGTTAATGAAATCGTGCCAATAATCCATACCATCTTTTTTGGGGTGTTTGTTTAAAAGTGCATAACCAGAACAAGTCACTTGAGCATGAATAGTATCAGAGACATTACAATAGTTTTTTTGTGGAGAAAAAATTTTATACTGTAATTCTCCGCCAATATAATCATTGCCAGAGTGAGGCTGTCCATAAGGTATAACAGACCCATCAACAGTAAATACAAATGTAAATATGTCAACTCCACATAAATTAGGTCCTTTTTTACCATTTATATCAACACAAATATAAGGTCCATTAAAATTAGAATTATAAGGAGTAGAAATAGCAAACAATCTACCTTTTGTATCAACAAAATATCCGCCATCATTACATAGTGGAAAAGTTGTTGTTCTAGGTTTACCGCCTAAAAAACCTATAAGATAAGGTACAGTAGTATTAACACTAAGATTAATTTTTAAAACCTTAAATTCTTTTGAAATAGCAGATAAAAGTTGACGAGAATTATGTTCATTTGCATAATCATGGATTGACATATCATTATGAATTTGAAACATTTTCGCAGTATTACCCAAATCACTGTATGTCTGTTTAAGTTGATTTTTTAAGACTTCAGTTTTATAGTTATTAATTAATACCGGCAAAGTCAACGCCGCCACAATACCTATAATACCGAGGGTGATTAAAACCTCCGCTAAGGTAAACGCAGCACATTTTTCCCTCGCCCCTTGCGGGAGAGCGGATTTGACTTTGTTCCCTCTCCTAGGGAGAGGGTTAGGGAGAGGGTTTTTATCAGTATCTAAGACGTTAAGACGATAGGTCGATAAGTTCTTATCGTGTGCTACGCACGTAGCCCTGCCGGTAGATGTTGGTACAACTTTTATAGATTTTGCTGTAGGTTTCGCACTCGAAACACTTTTCCCTCGCCCCTTGAGGGAGAGGGCTAGGGTGAGGGGTAAATTGAGATTCTTCGCTCCGCTCAGAATGACTGAATGAGATACTGAATCAAGTTCAGTATGACGTGTGTGTTTCATTAAATTTTCAATTATCTGTTTCATAATTTCTTTCCTTTCTTTTATTACATTATATTTATAATTACATGTAGTACCCCTCACCTGAAATTCTAACTTTCGCATAATAGCTCAAGTTGAATTTCTTCCCTCTCCCGCAAGGGGCGAGGGGATTTGGCATTGTCCCCTCTCCAGGGGGGAGGGAGAGGGAGGGGGTTTTATTTTGATTACTTAACCTATAAATTAATGGATTGCCGCGTCGCTTCGCTCCTCGCAATGACGTTACCTGAGATTCTTCGCTACGCTCAGAATGACGGAAATTGGTAGACCCTTGGCCTACGCCGCTAACTTCTTCCAACGCATTATAAACTTCACTAATACCTAGGTGGAAGGTGTCTTCGACACTGCCCCCCCCCGACGGGATTTTTTACCAACAATCCAAACTTTTTCAACTCTTTTAGCTCACTCGAAAATCTTTTCATACATTTAGTTTAACATTTTAAGCAGTATTTTTCAACCCCTTTAAATTGAGATTTGTTGTATGAACCCTGTTAAATTTAATAACAAAACTATTGCAAAATTTTTATACTTATGCAATCTTAAACACAAGGACTTAATAAAATGAAAATACAAAATAACGTAACATTCACAGCATCTAAAAGTTTTCTGGACAGATTGCATACTTATTCAAAGAATTCTGCTGACATGAACGATACAATAATTGTTCCAAGAACAATATTCAAAGGTTACCTTGGCATAATGACAGGTACAACTCTTGTAACTTTAGGAGGATTAATTAATAAAACAAAAAATCCAAAAACTTTTAAAGGAACAATGGCAGCAGGGCTTATAGCATCAATGTATGGCACCTGGGCATTTGTAAGACCATTCATAATTAGAGATTCTAAATAAGATTCCCGTATATTTTACCATCCTCATATTTTATAATTTTTACCTGTTGAATTGTATTCAAAAGTGTTTCATCTTTGCTGTCAAGAAGAACTGTTAAATAGTTTCGTGTAACCCCTTTCAAAAATCCTGTTTTTTTATCAGGATGTTTTTCAATAAGGATTTCACGTGTAGTTCCTATATTTTTGTCTATAAAACCTCTTAATTTAAAAGAAGACAAAGCTTTTATAATCTCAGCTCTGTATTGTCTCAATTCTTCCGGAACTTGATTTTCAGCTTTCGCTCCAACTGTACCTTCTCTGATCGAATACGGGAATGTATGTATTTGAGACAAACCGGACATTCTCAAATTATTAACCGTAACATCAAAATCTTCATAAGTTTCTCCCGCAAATCCTGTAATAATATC
The DNA here is from genome assembly GCA_949915775.1 of uncultured Candidatus Melainabacteria bacterium. GTDB lineage: Bacteria > Cyanobacteriota > Vampirovibrionia > Gastranaerophilales > Gastranaerophilaceae > Stercorousia. Next base: position 15,408 of record CATLEG010000007.1, read on the forward strand.
ACTTCCAAGAAACGGTAAATCAAACATAGAATTTATTTTTTCTATTTGCTCCAAATAATCTTCGACTTTATAAAATCTATTCATTGATTTCAATGTATTATTGCAGGCAGATTGTAAAGAAAGATGAAAATGCGGACAAAATTTTTCAGATTTTGCCAAAAACTCCAAAAGTTCATCTGTTATTTCAAGCGGATTCAATGAACCAAGTCTGAATCTTAGAATAGAAGTTTTTGTTTCGATTTCTTTCAATAAATCAAGAAGAGTAAGTCCAAAATCCTTACCCCACAATCCAATATGAATCCCTGTTAAAACGACTTCTTTAAATCCATGTTTTGAGAAATTATTTATTTGTTCAATAATAAAATCTGAATCTGCACTACGGCTTTTGCCTCTTGCAAATGGAATTATACAATAAGAACATCTGTTATCACAACCATCTTGAATTTTTAAACTTACACGAGTTTTGGTCATATCTTCAAGAATAACTTTGTTGAAATTAGAAAGATTCATAATATCATCTACAAAACATTTGTCCTGTTCAGAGCCAGAAACGAGTTCAGTGTGACAAGAAATAATTGCAGACATATTAAGCTTTTCATTGTTGCCAACTACTAAGTCTACAAAATCATTTTTAAGTAATTTTTCTTTTTCTATTTGAGCGACACATCCAGTAATAACATTTATTATGTTTTGATTTTTATGTTTTGCTTTTCGGAGAAGATATAAAGCTTCATTATCACTTTTATGCGTAACAGAACAAGAATTTAAAATATAAACATCTGCCTCTTCGATACATTTAGATTCTTCATACCCGTTTTTATTTAAATTTTCTTTTATAACAGAGCCTTCAAATTGGTTAGATTTACAGCCCATTGAGTGAATGTAATATTTTTTCATAAATTTATAATATAAAAAACATTAATAATTGTAAATAAATTTAACAAAATTTCAGAAATATAGCAAAAAAATTTACTTTTGGGTTTTGATAAGATATAATCAAATGTGAAAGGTGTGTGTATTATGCAAATATCGGCAATTAGTCCTAATTTTAACGGCAGACGTGATAATGTTGATGCTGTAATAAAAATGAGTGATAGAGATTTACAAAAAATAGCTTATCTTCAAACCGCAGAACATTTTGATAATAAAAAACAAAGACGTGTTACAAATGCATTATTTTATACAGCCCCATTAGCAGCAGGACTTTCGACAGCATTATTAAGTAAAGGATCGACAACAAAAATCTTTTCAAAAGAGATTTCAGGTATTGCTGGAAGACTTGCAAAAGGCGCCAAAGTTGCTGCCGTTTGGACAGCAGCACTTGCCTCAATCGATTTGTTAGGTGCAATTAAAAATAAAATTTCTGAAAATTCTTCAGAAGTAAGAAAATTTGATAGAGAACATCCTTTCTTATCATTGGGAACAATGTTAGCACTCGGATTGGGCGCTATTACGCTTGTTAATAAAGGAGCTGTAAAATTAGGTACTCTTAAAGCACCTGACGTTATGAAAAAATATACCGGAAAAGCTGCAAAAGCTATAAATTCAAATGGCATAGTTAATAAAGCAAAAGACGGTTTATTAAAACTATCAGCAAAAACACCGTCTGCATTAAAAGATATTGGTGCTACAATGCTTGAATTATCACCGACAGCTTTCTTATTGGGCGGTTTATTCCATTCTATAAGTTCTAACGGTGCACAAAACAGAGATTTTGCTAATAATTATCATGCATTAAGAAACAGACAGGAAAAATTAACAAAAGCAAGAATAGCAGAACTTTCTTTGCAAAATGATATCTTAATGCAAGATGCTAAAAATAGAGAAGATATGCGTATTATGAAAGATAATTTGGCTGATCTTCCTGAAGAAGTAAAAGAAAAAGTTGCAGAATTACAAGAAGAAATGGTATAACATTAAATAAACTATTATAAAAACCGCTTATCAAGCGGTTTTTTTATTTGCTAAATTTGCCAAAAGCTAAAAATTCTGATAAACTTAAAACTTTAGGGGCATTTTTTATTCCAATAAGTCCTTTTTTAAGTCCGATAATACATGCAGGACAAACTGTTATTACATAATCGGCTTTTGTATTTATAATATTTGCGGCTTTCTTTTTTGCAATCTCGTTTGAAATTTTTGAATTTTTTATGGCAAACTCACCCGCAAAACCACAGCAATCATCATAATTATCCATTTTTATGTATTCAATATTTTCGCAGTTTTTTAATAACGGTTCTATAAAGTTATCATTTTCTAGATGACAAGGTTTGTGAAAAGTTACTTTTATAGGTTTATCAAATTTAAATTTCATATCTTTTTTAACAAGCAATTCTCCTAAATTTATAAATTTTGCATCAATATACTTTTTCAGTGTGCTTTCACAACTTGCACAATTTGTTAAGATATAATCGAATTCACAATCCAACAAACTTAAATTTTTATTTTTTACCTCTTCAAATCTTTCAAGGTTACCGCTTGATAAAAAAGGTTGTCCGCAGCAATCAAAATCTCTTTCTATAATTTCTATATCTGGAATTTCATTCAAAATATTATTTTTTTGCGGGAAAATATTATTTACACAGCCTTTAAAATATATTAATTTTAAACCTTGTCCTTTTTTAATATGTGATTTTCTTTTAAATATTTTCAAGAAATTACCAAAAACGAATTTAGATTCAATAAAAAATATTAATTTTCCTAATATAGTATTCTTTGCATATTCATACTTTGCTGTTTCAAAAATATTACAAACATCGATAGAACTAGGACAAAATCGTGAACATTTGCCGCATTTCAGACACATATCAAGATATTTGTTTACATTTTCATTAAGTTTTAAATCCCCTTTTACAACTCCGTCAAGCATAACAAATTTACCGCGAGAAACAGCACATTCGTTACCCGTAATTTTATATACAGGACAAACTGACTGACATAATCCGCATTTTGAACATTTATTTATTTCTTCTTTAAAATCACATAGCCTATTCACAAAATTATAATAGCACTTACAAACTAAAATTGAAATTAAGAATTATTACTAACTCATTATTAAAAAAATCATCAGGAAAAGATTTGAAAGGAGCAGCGACCTTTATTGCTTCACCTGCATTATTATCGAGTTCTTTTATTTTAGAAGATTTTAATATCTGACATTTTTTAACAGACCCATCTTTATTGATAGTTAAAGCTATTTGTACCAATAGATCTTTCTGACCCTTTGCAAGTATATCTATTTGTTTTCTCTGCGGAACTTTCCATGCCTTTTTTACTTTCTCACGTACTTCTTTAACATAAGGTCCATAATTAATATATTTTCCATCCGGCCCAAATACAAATGATTCATTTTCTGATACAAAAATTTGTACAGCATGAAGTTTGCCTGACGGGTAATCATATAGAATACGGCATTTTTGAAGTTCCGGACGTCTAAAGGCGACATATTTCAATTCGTTTGTATCAATAGTGTAAATAAGCTCAACACCGCCATTTTTTACATAATGATAGGCTTTATTTTGAGTGCCGTCGTCAGGAATTAATGTAAAATCATGATAATATTTAGGATATTTATCTGTTCTTATGTATGATTTTATTCTATTAAAAACTATTTTTAATGTTTCATTTACAGTCTGATAGGACGTTGACTGTACTGGTGTTAATAATTGAGGTTCAATAGATGTGTAAGCTGTTGCCGCAAATGTGCAATTTACTGACATAAACACTATAAAACATAAAATTAAAAACTTTTTCATAGTAAACCCTTATTTGATTATAACATAAATTTAAGAATTGTAAATATATGCCTCAAAAGCCTAAAGTTTATTAAAAACTATGCCGATAAAAAATATATGATTGACATTTAAAAAATTTTTCTTAAATAGATTACAGAAAGGCGGGATATGTCGTCAATCAATTCACTAAATTATATTCAATCTATAGCAATATCAACGCATAAGGAATTAAGTACGACTACCAAAATGCGGTTAGAAGCACTTGGGATTGATCCCGCAACAGTTCAATCAGAAACACAGGCTCAAATACTTATAGCGCAGGCGGAGGCTGCGCAAAAACAAAACAATTCAGGACATCAACAAGGAGGGAATTCATCACAACAAGAATTAATGTCAGAAGCTAAAACACTTGCCCAAAAAGTCGGTGCTGCTGTTTCAAGCCAGGATAAACTCGAAGATATCACAGACAAAATTTCAGAAAAGATTCAAGTGATGGCAAATGATCCGTCACAGCAAAAGAGGGCTGTAAAATATCAGGAAGAATTGACATTAATTGTTCAGAAAGCAAATATAATCACAGAAACACAAAATAACATTTTTAATACTTTAAATATGATATCTGTAAGCAATAAACTAATTTTAGGCTTATAGTACAGAATTTATAAAAATTCGAAAGGCTTTCATTTTTGAAAGCCTTTTTTAGATTTGCGAAAATATTTACTTCCTGCTCACTAAATATCACGTTCTCTCGGAGGAAAAATAAAATTCCAGTTACGATACTCATTATCGGTTAATTTATACTTTTTTATTCTTTCGTAATAATTATTAAGCCATACATATTTTTCTTGTACATTTTTATTGTCCTCGTATTCTTTAATTTTATTATCAATAAAATCTCCTAGAGGATATCTGCAATACATATCTTGAAATTTTTCTCGAATTAAATAATTAATATAATATTTCGAATCTTCTAAATCATTTGTTATGAATATGTTATAAGGAGTTTGTATACTGTTAACAATGGTTTTATCTATTTCAATACGAGGAAACTTTGTAGCTTTTTCACCCAAAACAGCCTTTTGATATGCTTCTCCAACAATTAGATTTTTCTTTTGATTATGTACAAATTTACCTTTTGTCATATATCCTCTCATAACAATTTTTGCATTAGCCGCATCATTATAAATCATATTACTTTGCAGAAAAAACAGAAATATTAGTAATGGTTCAAGCTTTCTAGATGATACTATTATGCAATCCGAAATTGTAGTAATTTCTAATTCGGATTTTTGTTCTAAAAGTAATTCACACAGCACTTTATGATAATATTGGTTAACAACATGAAAAGTATCATTTTGAGTACCATTAAATTTAATATCATAATATTTATTAAATTTAAAATTATTAACCATGTCAGAAAAGCCTAACACATCCACAAATGCAATATATTTTTCTTTCAAGTATTCATCACAATCAATTATCATTTTAAATCTACTCCTTAAAAATGGTTTCTTTTCCTTCTCACACAATAAAAGACAGCTTGACTTTTGTAAAGACTGTCTTTTATACAGAGAGGATGGGATTTCTCTTACTCGCTCGCATTTAACGGCAATTCCGCGTTTTGCTTTTGTGACTTTGTCACAACCGCAAAAGCGCTCCAGCCTCAGCTCGTTCGCGCAACCCACAATAAAGAGGTTTCAAACCCTCATCCCAAAATAAAGGACAGACCTGACAAAAGTCAGTCTGTCTTTTATACAGAGGGGATGGGATTCGAACCCACGGTGGGCTTGCGCTCACACAACCTTTCCAAGATTGCACCTTAAACCTCTCGGACACCCCTCTTGGTCTTGTATAATTCTATCATAAAAATTCGTGTCATGCTATTTTTATTAAAATCTAAATTAATTGTATACTTGTGAAGGCCGGACTTGTCTTGGATTTGCCTGTCACATCGCTCGCAAATACGAGTGCGCTTCCACTTTCACTCTTTGCTCGCTCTCCACGCTCACAGAGTTTCGTCTTTGTGGCTTTGCCATAGTGGACTCAATCAGTTCACTATCTGGTTTCGCTCCATCCGTTCGCAAATCCGCCGAACCGGAATTTTCGGTTCTTATCTTGACCTTTTACAAATAAAGAGAGGTACTTATCAGTACCTCTCTTTATTTGCCGAAGGCCGGACTCGAACCGGCACGTGGTTGCCCACACAAGATTTTGAGTCTAGCACGTCTACCAATTTCATCACTTCGGCGTGACTGTATTTATAATAACAGAAACATTTTAAATTTCAAATATTATTTTAAAAAATTTTTATAATTCTTTATTACTTACCGTAAAGCCTTATTGGTTTTTGCTTTCCATTAGTTAATCATTATATTAGAATTATGAGGATTTAAATATGAGAATATTTTTATTATTTATTTTACTGCTTATTTTACCTTGCCATGCGGCTGTTATGGAAGGCGGAGTTTCTAAAACCGGAACCGGTGATATAAATAGAGTAATTGATTCTCAAACAAATACTCCTATAGCCGGAGCTAAGGTGACTTTGCCTAAACAAAATTTTTCTACATATACTGATAACAATGGAGCATTTGAATTAAAAAATATATTTATTAAAGATTCTTCTGTTCTGGCAATTGAAAAAGAAGGATATCGTCCCTTTTCGCTTACGATTAATGAAAAACTTGCAGCTCAACCACTTGTTTTAGGGATAGAAAAAAGCAATGTTCATGATATTGTAATTTCGTCAGAAATGTTTCACTTAGGCGATGACAATTTTTCTGAAAGTTCAGCAAATTCCGGCGAATTTAAAGGAAAATCAATCGGTCCTTTTTATTCAAAAACTTTTATGCTTACTGCAAATGCACTTTCTAAAAAGAATTATTTGGTAATAGGTTCAATTATCGGGATTGACACTCTTTTAGCGCGTTCTTTAAAACAAAATACTATAATGAATTCTTTTTCGAGCCCGCCGGAAGTTTATTTTAATGGCAAAAAAATTGCAGAAATACAACTTAATGGAGATGGACAAAGAATTAAATTACCCAATAATCTTATAAAAGCCGGACAAGCAAATGAAATTACGATAAAAACCGGCAGAAACATGAGACAAACCGCATATATAGATTATGATGATATTGAATTAATGAATTTATCTATACAATCTGAATAAACTATTGCAAAAAATATTTTTATGTAATAACATTATTATATAAAAAAGGAGTTATTATGAAAAAGATTTTAGTAGTTTTAGCACTTATTATTTTTCAATCAGTATCATTTGCATCATCATATATGGACCGACAATTAAGAGAAGTTAAAAAGAATCAAGAATACAGTTCCAGTAAAATACATACAACAGATTATCAAAATACAGATAACTTCGTAAAAACAATAAACAAAATTGATTTAAAAGACCCTAAATTAATTAAAATTTCAAACATAACTCCAGTCAATGAAACTTCATATCAAAAAAAACTTGCTGCTGATGAAGAAATTTATAATAACAAAATTAAACGCGCAATTGGTAAAAATTCAAATTCGGTTAATATAGAGCCTTCAACAGTAGACTTTTATAATGTTTATAGAATCTCGGAAAAGCTGATAAGAGCTAACAAATTGGATTACGTTAACTGGAGAATAACTATTCGCAAAGCCCCTGATGATTTTAATGCAGATGCATCAGCAGGAAATCATATAAATATTAATACTGCGCTATATGATTCTTTATATAACAATGATGATGCTTTAGCCTTTTGTATTGCACATGAAATGGCTCATTTATTGTTAGGTCACACTCAAAGACTTGCAGAAATCAGAACTATAATGCAAAATATCAAACGCGGTAATTCTAAAGATGAGTTGGCCGATGCAATTACTGATATGTATTTTTACAGTCAAATAAAAATATTTTCAAATGAAATTAAAGATATGGAATATATTGCTGATGCTGAAGCTTGTAATCTTTTAGTAAAAGCCGGTTATTCACCATCAAAAGCGATGGATGCATTAAGCTTTTTAAATACTTTGCAAGGTGCAAATATAAAATATTTATATGGAACTCATCCAATAATGAGACATAGAATAAGCAATGTTTTAGAAACATTTGCCGTTGTTGATCCAGACTGGGTAGAAGAAGGCAAACAAAATATATATAACAGCAAAGTTCTGGATTGCAAAAAATCATCAGATAGAGTCTCTATTGTTTTATATACACAAAAAGACCCTTCTAAAAAATATTATGAACCTGAAAATATAGAAACAAAATTAACACGTATTGCATATATGAGCTATCTTAGAGGCAATTTTAGAGAAGCAAAAAAATATTTTTTAAGATTAACTGACATTGATAAATCTTACATACCGTACCTATATCTTTCTTATACAGAAGAAAATATATACAAACAGACAGGTAAAAGAAAACATTTAAAACAAGCTTTTCAGGCTATAGAAAAAGCATCAGAACTAAATAAAAATGATAGTAATATAAGTGAACAAAAAGAAAATTTGCAAAAAATACAAATAAAAGATTTATGATAATATGCTTAAACTTATAAATTCATATTCTTATTTAAATGATATTAAATTGCATTACATCTTGACAAACTCTGAAAAATCGTAAATAATGGGATAGAAGAAGAACGGAAGTTCGGAAGAACGGAAGTCAAGAGGTCAGGCTATTAAAGGTGCTTCGCACAAAAATAAGTTTCTGGCTTGTCATCTTGTCTTCTTGCCCTCAGAGCTTCTGAACTATGGAGGTATAAATTATGTTTAACAAAACTTCACATATCGCCCCCCCCCCATCGGCCGTTTAGCAAGGATTTTGGACTGGTTTAAATGTAAAGACTTCGTCATCCTGAGCAAAGCGAAGGATCTCAAACCCACCCCTACCCCTCCCTTACAAAAGGAGGGAACAAAAGAATTACGTCATGCTGAATTTATTTCAGCATCTCAATTCGTCATTCTGAGATGCCAAAGGCACTCTCCCATCAGGTGTTGGTATAATTTTAAATCGTCATTTCGAGTAGCGAAGAATCTCAATTTACCCCTCACCCTAACCCTGTCTTGGATTTGCTCCACGCTCACAGAGTTTCGCCAAAGTTGCTACGCAACAAAAGGCTCAATCTGTTCGCTATCCGGACTCGTTTTACTCCGTCCGTCCGCAAATTCGCTCTCCCTCAAGGGGCGAGGGGAAAGTGTTTTGTGTGCGATACCTACATCAAAATCTACAAAATCTTCACCAACATCTACCGGCAGGACTACGTGCGTAAAACATATACCTGCACCTTTTAAGTCTTCACCAACATTTACCGGCAGGGCTACGTGCGTAGCACACGATAAGAACTTATCGACCTATCGTCTTAACGCCTTAGAGACTGATAAAAACCTTACCCATACCCTCTCCCGAATTTGTAAGTTCGCATTTAGCTCACTAACAAATTCTACCCTCTCACAAAGAGAGAGGGTAGAATGCCCAGCATTTACACTCGCAGAAACTCTAATCACCCTCGGTATAATCGGCGTTGTGGCGGCGTTGACGATTGCCCCGTTAGTTCAAAAATACAGAATTAAACAGCTAGAAGTCGCTTTTAAACACTCTAGCTCTATGATTGAACAAGCTTTGCTTAAAACAGCTAATGAATTTGGTTATGGAAGTATTAAAGATTTAACAAAAATTTGCGGTTATCCTCATTTATTAGATAACAAAAATAATATAGATAATGAACATCCTAATACTATTTATTATAATAATTGTTTAAACGAATACCAAACAAAAATCATTCCTGAAATGTACCAAGATTTTATTTCAAATTTTCATGTTATCAAAACTTATACATTTGAAGAGTGTATGAAACCTGAAAATTTTAGAAATAAATATACTTATACATACTATGGAAACAGACTTAGTGTTGTATGTGCGCTGCAGACTAATGATGGTTTTAATATATTAGAAAATGGAATATCTATGACTCGTCGTTTCTATTTTTTATTCCATGGTTGGTATGATGGATTCACATTTGTTTTTGATACAAACGGACCCAACAAAGGGCCTAATAGATTTGGTTATGATATTTTTATATACAATACAGGAAATTGGGGTGAAAGAAAATGTACCGCTAAAAATGTGGATACTTATGGACATAATAGTTATGCCTGTTATGATTATGCATTGCAAGATAAAAATCCGGATGATGATACTAAAGGTTATTGGGAAAGTTTGAAATTATAATTACTTCCAAAAATTACAATTAACAAAACTTAACAATAAGACAATTTTTCAAAACGAAAATACTTTATATAATTGTAAGGTTAGTAATTTTGGAGAATCGTTATGATAGGCGGTGATTTCGACACACCAATAATGCATCAGGACTTAGCAAATTATACAATGAGCCCTATGAATTTTGCTGGTATGCCTATGATGGGTAATACTTCCTATCTTGGCGGTGTTCAAATGCGAAGACAACCTGAACAAGATGAACTTAGATTAATGAATAAAAAGAAAAATGAAGCAAAAAACACTTTCAAAAAAGCATTATTAGCTATAGGAGGAATTTTCTTATTAGGCTTTATTCCAAGAATCAGTAAAGGTATAAAAAAGAATGGTTGCTTTGGCTATATAAAAAATCTTTTCCATAAAAATCCTTAAATTTCCCTTACTAAAAGTGTAAGTTTACAACTTACACTTTTCATGTATAATAGAATAAAAAAGAGAGGTAAAAATATGGCAAAAGATTGCAGTTTCGATGTGGTTTCTGAATTTGACAGGCAAGAACTTGTTAACGCTATTGATCAGGTAAAAAGAGATATTTCATCAAGATTTGATTTAAAAGATACGGGTTCATCTATTGAACTTGAAGGTGACAAAGCAATAACTATAACAACAAGTGATGATATGAAATTGAGAAATATTTATGATATTTTACAATCTAAACTTGTTAAAAGAAATTTGAGTATAAAAATTCTTGATCCGCAGCCTGTAGAAAATGCTCTAGGCGGTAATGTTCGTCAGGTATACAATTTAAGAAAAGGGTTAAATCAAGAACTTGCAAAAAAAATTGTTGCAGATATTAAAGATACAAAAAAGAAAGTTCAAGCATCTATACAAGGTGATCAAGTCAGAGTTTCCGGTAAAGATAAAGATGATTTGCAAGAAATAATCAGACTACTTCGCAGTAATGAAGACAAATATGATTATCCATTGCAATTTACAAATTACAGATAATAAAAAAAGCTCTAATTAAGAGCTTTTTTTATTTTATTACTTTATTATTTTCATCAACAATAACAATTGTAGGTTTGTAATTATCCATTTCATCCGGGTTATAAAGTCCATATGCAATAATAATAACTTTATCACCGGGTTGTACTTTTCTTGCTGCTGCGCCATTCAAACAAATTTTTCCAGAATCCGGTTCACCTTTTATTACATATGTATGAAATCTTTCTCCATTATCAATATCTAAAATATCAACTTTTTGCCATTCTCTAATTTTTGAAGCTTTCATTAAAGTTTCATCAATTGTAATAGAACCGACATAATTTAAATTTGCATCTGTAACTGTTGCTCTATGTATTTTTGAACTTATAAATTCCTGCTGCATTTTTTATCCTTCTTATTTTAGGAGTATTAACTCCGCCAATAAATTTTATATCAAACAAAGCAAAAAATCAAACATTATGCATACTCAAAATCCCCAATAAAGGGGATAAGAGTTTTCGGTTTATTTAATGTGCCTATAAATTTTGTTTATATATTTTTTTTGAATAATTTTCTATTTTCGGAGTATCAATTTCAAAAACGTGAATTCTAGCCGGTCCTAAATTGACGGAAAGTTCACCATTTTTAGCTTGTAATTGACTTTCTTTACCATATGATGGCAATAAGTTTTTAAGTTCTTGATTAGCTTTAAGTGTTGGAACTTTTATATTACAAGTAACAGAACGATTTACATTTTTATTTGCAACAACAAGAAGTGTTTTTCCATTATAATGTCTTGCATAGGAAATAATTTGATCATTTTTATCTCCTCGTTTTTCGAGAGGAATAAATGTACCCTTGTTAATAACATCTGAATAATCGTCTTTTAATTTAAAAGCTGCTGTCATAAATTTCCCGATTTCCGGATTATTACCGCCGGGTTTTCTTGATAAATTAAATATATCAAGTTTACCCCTATGGACAGTCATTTCATGATTATCTGTAGAAGTTACAGGATTATACTTTCCTTCATAATCGTATAAATATTCATCTCCGGATTGATATCCATCAACAATATAAGGATTTAGCATCGGTAATGTTACTTGTAAGCCCATTGTAAGATTACAATAATCAGTACCGCCATGATTCATTGGAGAAATATCATCGTGGGTTGCAAATGAGCCGATTAAAGATTTTCCTTTCGGCAATTTATATGACATATTCAATTGCTCTTTTACGTAATCCATAAATGTAGATGCATCAGCCCATTCATGAAAAATGTGATATTGGCCGTAAATTGCATCAAATCCGGCACGTAAAGAATCTTGCGGCCTGTCATAAGGCATATTTGCTTGAGGAGACGCATCTTCATATGTATAGGTTTCAGCAAGCCATGCAAATTCAGGATCACGCATATGAGAATAAGGAATAATTATATCCCAAAACTCAACAGGTTTAGCACGTGCAACATCCGCTCTAATACCATCAATACCTAAATCAATACACATATCTACATATTGTTTATGCAGTTCTAAGAGTTTAGGATTAAGTGTTCTTTTCCCTTCATCCTGCCAGGGTTGGAACATTCTAATATCATTCCACCCTTGAGGAGTTTTTGCTAAACCGTCACGTTCTATTGCCATCCACTCAGGATGCTCTAAAAACATATCATATGAAGCACAGCTTGGCAAATCCAGCATTACTTTTATATCGCGTTTATGACATTCATCAATAAAAGCTTTAAATTGTTCTTCCGGACTTCTAGGGTCATTTTTATCAATAAGTGTTGGATCGATAGCAAGCAAATCTTTTGGGGAATACAGAGAACCGGCCGTTCCCATAGCTTTCAATTTCCCGGCAGGATGTATAGGAAGAACATGAAAGGTATTAAACCCTTGAGCTTTTATTTCATCAAGTCTGTCAATTGCATTTAAAAAAGTGCCATGCTGTTCATTTTCGTCAATATATTCATTACCATTCAAATCTTTTGCGTTAAAAGTTCTTGGAATAATTGCTAGAATTTTTGCTTCATTATTCACAAACATAGATTTTAAATTATTATGATAATCACTATTAACAACAGGCTGAGGTTTTTGAACAGCAGGAGTATTAATCATAGCTAAATTATTTAAATAATCGTTTAATAAACCTGATTTAAAAGTAATACTCTTCTTACGCTGCGGCAATTGGGCTGTCGGAGTAGAAGTAAATTGAATATTTGATATCGGATTTAATAAACTAATCATTTTTCACCTGCTTTGGATTTTTCATTTTTCCCAAAAAGAATTGTGCAAGAACAGTTACACCTAATAAACCAGCTCCAAATGTTCCGAAGATTTTAAACCATTTTCCGGTATTATAAGCTTCCTGACCCGCTTTATAAAACAGCTCTGACGGTGAAATACCTGTTAATTGGAAAAGAAGATCAGAACCGGTTTTTTGCGGTGCACGTATCAAATGACGAGGTCTTGCAAAATATCTGTCACCGCCAAGTTTTTCCATAACAAGACTTCTATACTTATTCATTTCATCACGAACACCAAGATATTTTGCAAAAATTTCTTTGGTATCCTTATGCAATTCTCCGTCATACATAAATGTCATAGCATTTTGATAGAAATATTTATCACCTGGAATATTTACCATTTCGGAGGTTTTTCCAAAATATTTATTTTTAATTTTACCATTTTCAACTTCTAATGGAGATGTATCTTTAGAAGGATGTGGATTTCTTTTCATCCAGAACTTTGTTGCGAAATCTGAAGAGTGACCGCTAAGTGAAATAATTTTACACATTTCAATTAATTCTTCTTTAATTTCTCGAGAAACAACCATATTATTTACAGTTTTTATACCATTTGGATTTTCTGCAACACGTCTATAAAAGTCCAAAGTATTGACCATTCGGTAAAATGCGGATTTTATACCAAGAAGTCTGTCTTGAACATACATTTTTTGAATATGTTTATATGTTCCGGCTTCATCTTTGCCAATATGATAAGCCGTTTTTGTAAAACCTAAATCCTCTAATTCTTTAGCATATTTATCAAAGATTGTATCTACCGCCTTATCATATTTAGTAATTGTTTTATTATCAGTAAGTATATAGGCAGTCATATCACTAGGCTTAATTTCATTATTAAGTTGTGCGATTTTTTCTACCAGTAAATTCATTACTTTTTTATATGAAGCGTCATTTGAAACTACTTTTTCAAAATTTTCTCTTAAAGTTTTAGCGAGTAATTGTTCATTGAATCTAACTTTTTCAATTTGTTTCGGTGTCATACCTAAAACTTTTAATAAATCATTTGAAACATTATGCCAATAGTTTGCAGCAACAGTTTCCTGCGAATCTGCAAGTTTTATAAATGCATATTCATCAAGAACGTAATTTCTTGCCCTGAACGCATCCAATGATTTTGCGAGTTTTGTCAAAGTATTTGAAATATTTTCATCTAAAATATTTGCTCTAACCTCTTTTAAAGGCATACTATATGCCCTTCCAACAATAGGAATAATACTGCCTGCATTTTCCATATTTTTAGGATGAGCGAGGTTATAAGCTCCGAGCTTTTTCAAAATATCTTTATTTATTACATCTTTAATTCTTTGAAAACCTACAACTTCGGAAAATGTGCTTCGTGAAATATTATTTTCTTCAAATAATTTTGTAAGAACTTTCTCATCAGGAATAACCGTTTCTACAAATTCTTTGGTATAACTTTTATTTGCGAATTGTTTACGAATATTTTCGGCAACATTATGAGCTGTAGAATCAGTTATAAGGTATTCACCATTTATTAGCAACCGGTTTAAATCAGCCTTGAAAATCTCTTCCGTAACAGGATCTAGTTTGTAAGTAAAAGCATCTGATATTTTTCTTACTATTTCATCATCAATGTTCTTACCTGAATATTTCTGTATAATTTTTGAAAGTTCTTTTTCCAAATCTTTATCATCATATTTTTTAGAATGTTTGTTTATATCTTCAAGAAGTAAATCGGCCTTTTTATTTTGTTTTATATTATTATAATTTCTAAGATAATTTTCCGTACGATTACAAATTAAAGCACTCATTATCGGTGTTGCAAAACCCGCCGTAAGCATCCATAATGTGTTATTTTGAACAGCAAGTTTTTTCATTTTTTCCTGAATAAATTCTCGTCTGTTTGGAATATTTTTTGGCACACCTAATCTATTTCCTATTTTGTCGATTTCTTTATCTGAATATAAATCCCATGGTATAAATTGGGGATCTTGATAAAAAGGTTTCTTTCTTCCAAAACTGTCTTCATATTTTTTCTGCACATTTACACCATGTATTAAATATGCAGGAAGTTGAATTGCAAGTTTTGGCCAAATTGCCATAGATGCGAAAAATGAAGCCAATCCTACAAATTCCATCCCTTTAGTAGTTGATGTCGGTCTTTTTTGCATTAAGTATGCTGCAATAGCCAAACCACCGGCAAACATTCCTAAATCATTAAGTTTCCCAAGTTCATGGTCATTAGCCTTGCCGCTTGCGGCATGCTTAAATGCTTTTAATGTATATGTAGAATTTTTAAATGTATCAATAGGCGAATATAATATATTTCCACTAAGCAGTTTACCTTTACCTTTTAAAGGTTTAATAAAAGTTCTGTTATTAAGTTCATGTTGAATATCAAAATCAGGCACAGGTTTTGCCGGTGCTATTTGTGTCACCTGAGGTTTATTTTTGAAATTTTGAATTAAATTCGTACTCAATTTACCACATACCTATCTTGTTTATTAATTAAATCTTTAGTTTTAGCAGGAGTATGAGAACTGTACAAAGTATTTGCAAGTCCTAATATTGTTGAAGCTGCGGCAGAACCTAAAAGAATTTTACCTGAATGTTTAGCAGCACCGCTGCCTTCACCATGCCAGAATTCTTTTGCACTTTTTATAAAATTTTCACCAAAAGATTCTAGAGAATTTAAGAATTCTTTTCCTTTCCAGAATTTAAAAGTCATAACTCTGAAATAATTCTCCCATGGTTTTTGAAAAGCTAATCCAACACCTGTTGCAGCCCACAAATATGATGAAATATTTTTTGCGAGATTTGCTTTTACAACAATCTCTTTTATTCTCGGTTTTACTTCCTGATCTGAATCTTTTAAATTTCGTCCCATACCGAGTTTTTTTGCAATTCTATCATATCTGAAATTTTTCTTTTGTCCCTTTTTCTCATCACCGTAATACAAATCCCAGCGAGGAAATTCTACACTTTCAAAAACTTTATGATGCTCAATACTTGTAATATCTGTATCATTAATATCATCAGGAAGTTCATAAATAACCTTTGCATAAGGATGTTCTATATTAATTCCTGTTAAAGCATTAACAGGCAAACTAATCAATGATTTTGACACTCCTTTTAACAAGCCGTAGAACAAAACACCAAGAGCCATTTTCCGGCCAAAAGCTGAGGCTTTATTTCTCGCAAATGGGGCGAAATGTTTATTTGCAGAATTAAAAACTGACATTAATGTCAAACTACCGACAATATAAGGAACTGTACCCATTGTCAAAAACTCATAAAAATTGGCATTCTTACTTCCCTTCAAACCTTTCGCAGGATATATGGTAAAAGCATTAGTCAATCTATCCACTCCAATACGCAAACGCGTGAGCGGACCGTCATTTAACAGTGTGTCATGGTTATACTCAAGTGACTTTTTGTTCTTATTATCCTTAAATGTTATTGGATTGTATTTTACCGGTAAAATCATTTTTACTCCACAAGATTTTAACGTACGTGAACAAAAATTTTTGTTAGCTATTAGTCTATATTTTTACATATTTTTACAATAATTTAACCGTAAATTGCAAAAAATACAGCGGTAAAAAGTCCCGTAATTAAACAATAATATCCGAATACCGCAAGAGAAAATTTAGATATAAATTTCATAAAGTATTTTATACATAAATACCCGACGATTGCTGAAACTAATGTTCCAGTTATAATTGCAGACCAATTATATCCAACGGCCTCTGCAACATCAATTTTTATTAAAGGATAAACCATTGATGCTCCAAGGATTATAGGAATACTTAATAAAAAAGAATATCTTGCCGCTGTAACTCTATCTAATCCGAAAAACAAACCGGTTGCAATTGTCCAGCCAGACCTTGAAAATCCCGGCAATGCCGCCAAACCTTGTGCAAGCCCGATAAATATTGAAGTTTTTAAATCAACTTCAGATTTTTTCTCTTCAAGTTTTTTAGATTTATATTCACTGTAAAGCAGCGTAAAACCTGTAATAAATAGTAAAACCCCTACGATTGAGGGAGTATACACAAGTTTTTCAGCAATTTCATTTATAGGGAGTGCCAAAATAACAGTAATAACTGTACCAGCAATAATATATAATCCTAATTTTGCTTCTTTATCAGACCAATCTTTTTTTACAAAAGCATTCCACATTGCGTTTAAAATCCGCATAATATCTTTTCTAAAAAATATAATAACAGCTGCCAATGTCCCTAAATGCAGCATTATATCAAAAAATACTTCTTCATTTGAAGTTTGTACAATTTCTATACCTTTAAAAACTTTATAGAAATTTGATGTAAACACAAGATGCGCAGAGCTTGATATTGGCAAAAATTCGCTTAATCCTTGTACTATTCCCATTAATATTGCTTGTATAAAATTCATTTTTAAATCCTACATGTTTTGTAAAAACCGCTTTTGGTTTGTTCTTAAAATAATTACTATATATTACGCTTCTTCATAATATGAACAGCATGATGTCTGAGTTTCCCAAACTGAGACCTTGCTCAATTGAACAACGCGCTCTTTTAATTTGTTATAAATAAAATATGCAATCATTTCGCTGGATGGACTTTCTCCTTTAAATTCAGGAAGTACATTTATATCTTTATGATCAAGCATATCTAAAACAGCATTTAGCTCTTTTTTCAATATCTTATAATCAATTAAGATATTACTTTTATCAAGAGAATCACCTTTTACATAAGCTTCTACCATCCAATTGTGCCCATGTTGGTTTTCACACTCTCCGTCATAGTTTAATAAATGATGAGCTGCTGCAAAAAATGCCTGTGTCTTAATTTCAAACATTATTTAATCTCCTTATATAATCACAAAATTCTCTAACTGCACCGCGGCCGCCATTTTTTGAAGATATGAAATTAGCAATTGCTTTAACTTCATCAACAGCATCAGCGGGGCATCCTTTTAAATTGACTTTTTCTAATATACAAATATCAGGCAAATCATCACCCATATATGCCACATCTTCAAAAGTTAAATTATATTTTTCAAGTATTTCTTCAAGTGTTGCAATTTTATTTTTTGAACCTTGATGAAGTTCTTTAATATTCAAATTTTTAGCACGATGTTCGACAGTTCCGTTGTTACGAGCAGTAATAATTGCTGTAATTACTCCAGAATTGTTTAAATTAACAATTCCCTGTCCGTCTTTAGCATTGAATGTTTTGTATTCATGCCCGAACTCGTCAAATGTAAGACTGCCGTCAGTTAAAACCCCATCAACATCAAACGCTGCAAGTTTAATCTTCATTTTATCTCCCTTTCCTATAATTATCATACAAAAAGATTAAATTATTTCAAATTATTTAATTTTTGTAAAATATTTTTCGATATAAAATGTATGAAAGATTTACAAATAAAAAATATAGATTGTTATAAAGAATATATTGATAAATATGGCGAAAATTTTTTAGCTGATTTATCATCTATGAATATTTTTGACAGTTTAAAATTTGCAATTCTGTCTTCTGCATATTTTTATCAAAAATTTCCGGAAAGTAAGTTTAAATGCAAAGTTAATTCTGAAGATTTAAAAAATATCGTAACATCTTTTAAAGTTCAAAACCTTGAATTTGTGTAAAAAGTTTTTTTATTGTAAGATTGATTTAAGGGATAAGGAGAAAGAACTATGGAACATTTACACACACTTGTGCAATCACATGCGGTAGTAATTTCTGCGGCAATTCTTTTGATTGCATATGTTTTCATTGCTTTAGAAAAAATACCTAAAGTAACCATTGCATTACTTGGTGCTGCTGTCACTATTTTGTTAGGCTTAGTAAGCCAGACTAAACTCGCTGACGGCGGTATTAATGCTCATTATTTTATAAATTTCGTTGATTTTAACGTAATATTTTTACTTGTATCAATGATGATTATAGTAAGTATTGCAACAAGAAGCGGAATGTTCAACTGGATTGCTAATGAATTGTTAAGACTTACAAAAGGTCATCCAAAGCTAGTTTTGCTTACACTTGGCGTGTTTACAGCGGTCACTTCAGCTTTTTTGGATAACGTTACGACAGTTATATTAATCATGCCTGTAACATTTTTCATTGCGAAACAATTAGACATTAACCCGCTGCCATTTTTGATTACAGAAATATTCGCCTCAAATATCGGCGGGACAGCTACTCTTATTGGAGACCCGCCAAACATTATTATAGGAAGTGCTGCCGGTTTATCATTTATGGCATTTTTAAAAGAATTAACCGGTGTTGTCCTTATTATTTTAGCTGTAATCATTGCATTAATGATGTTTATTTTTAGAAAACAGTTAAAAGCAGCGCCAGAAAAAATGGCTGCTATTGCAAATTTAGACAATTCAAAAACTATTACAGATATACCTTTAATGATTAGAAGTGCGATTGTTCTTGCTCTTGTAATCTTAGGTTTCGTATTACATGATGTTACACATATCGAAACTTGCGTAACCGCAATGTTAGGAGCCAGCTTTTTACTTTTATTTGAAAAGCCGAAAGATATTCTATGTGATGTAGAATGGAATACGATATTCTTCTTTATCGGGTTATTTATCATAATCGGAGGATTAGAAGCATCAGGCGGTATTGCATTAATGGCAAAATGGATTTTAGCCGTTACAAAAGGCTCTCAAGAAGCTACTGCTATGATAATTCTATGGGCCTCAGGTTTCATATCAGGTATAATTGATAATATTCCATATACTGCAACAATGACACCAATGTTATTAGAAATTCAAAAAACAATGGGAACAGCTTACACTTATCCTATCTGGTGGTGTTTATCACTTGGTGCATGTTTAGGCGGAAACATGACAATTATCGGAGCTGCGGCAAATGTTATAGTTTCAGAAACTTCAGCACACAATGGACATCCTATTCCATTTATAAGGTTTTTGAAATATGGTATGATTACAATGATAATTTCACTTGCTATAAGCTCTGCTTATATCTGGTTTAGATTTTTATTACATTAAAAAGAGCCTTAGGGCTCTTTTTTTATGAGGGATTATGGATTATAAAGATACAATTAAACTTTTAACTTCAAGCGGTAAATTTTATATAAACTTAGGATTAGAAAGAATAGCAGCAATTTTAAACTTATTAGATAATCCGCAGGACAAATTAAAATGTATACATGTAGCAGGGACTAACGGTAAAGGTTCTGTCTGTTCAATTATTTCGACAGTTCTTTTAAATTATGGTCTGAAAGTCGGGCTTTATACTAGTCCTCATATTTATGAATATACAGAAAGAATAAGAATTAATGATTGCCAAATTTCACAAGAAGATTTTACAAAATATGTTTCTAAAATATGTAAAATGGCAGATGATAACAATATACATTTAACAGAATTTGAAATTTTAACTGTTGTCATGTTTAAATATTTTGCAGATAAAAATGTTGAAATAGTTGTATTAGAGACTGGACTTGGCGGAAGATTTGATGCTACAAATGTTATAAAGCAAAATCTGTGTGCAATTATCACACACATAGATTTAGACCATACAGAAAGGCTTGGAAATACAAAATCAAAAATTGCTTATGAAAAAGCCGGTATTATAAAACCGGATTGCCCGGTATTTACCTGTGAAGGTTATGAAGAAATTAAGGATAAAGCAGATGAGTGTAACTCTTTGTTTCAACTGGTAGTACCACTTGAAGATACCCAAAATTTATCTTTAAAAGGAATTTGTCAGCAAGAAAACTTATCTCTGGCATTAACAGCTATACGATTTTTATTTCCACAAATTTCAGAAAGTGTTATTCAAGAAAGCTTAAAAAAGGTTCAACACCCATGTAGATTCCAACTGTTAAAAGAGGATTTAATTATTGACGGTTCACACAATCCCAACGGAATAACGGCACTTTGTGAAAGTCTGGATTTTTATTATCCAAACAAAAAACGTTGTTTTATTTTTGGCTGTCTTAAAAACAAAGATTATGTAAAAATGATGAAAATTTTATTCTCTAAAGGAGATGAAATTTACTTTTATCATTTTAATAATCCAAATTCTTGCACAATTGAAGAACTACAAAAAGATTGTGAATATCCAGCCAAAGAGTTCAAATCATTTAACGACTTACCTCAAGACGCTCTAAAAATAGTTTGCGGCTCTTTTTATATGTTAAATGAGATTATTCCGAAATCTCTTCAAGAATATTTGTAACTTCAGCTGGTTCAAATTCTGTACAAGAATTCCAAATTAATGTCGGACGGTTTTCTTTAATAGAAGGACTTGGATAGTCACTGTTACAGAAACCTTTTAACATATTCGTAGAACCATCTGCTTCAGATGTAAAATATTTACAGCAACTGCATATTTTTAAGATTAATCCATAATCGGCAAGTTTTTGTCGAATTTCATGAAGTGCATCAATCATTCTCAAGTGTCTGCCGGTAACAAACTTTTTATTTTTATAAATAAATTTAATTTTAGCAAGTCCGGATTCAGAAATAAATTCTAACTGGCATGGCAATTCTCTGCCGGCATTATTCATTACAAATACATCTATTGCTAGCTTTTCTGTTCCTTCAGGCAACTCTTCTCTTTTAGCTATTTTATTTCTTGCAAATCTAACAGGCGGAAGGTTTTTAATAATATGACAAAGAGAATATACTGGATACAAGCATAAAAGTATAATTTCTCTAAACCTTAATTTAGAATTGATTAAACTGATACCAAACCCTCCAACAAGAATTAAAAATGTCAAAAGTACAATTCTGAAATCAACAAAGAAGTAATATCTATATGAATGTTTCATTATAACCGCATAGATTAATGCTACAGTCCAAATATTAGGATTTAATAATGAAAAAGTATGTTCTGCAAAAGTAAAATTACCTGCTCTAATTTGAGTAAAACAGTTTTTAAACAATTCTAATCTTGCTGATAATCTTGGCTTTCTGAATTCATAATTAGCCGTATCAACATATGTTTGGATATTAGGATTGTATGTACAAGGAACTTTTATTTTCGAAAGCAGCATACTGTATTTAAGTTCAGAATTAATATCTTTAAAATCAACAGACCCTACTTCATCTACTATGCTTTTTTTTATTACAAAAACTCCGGAATCAGCAGTAGCAGCCAAGCCGAACAAAGAGCGCGCCTTTCGCATAAAATTCATATGATATTTTTGATAAGCTGCTTTAATTTTATCAACCGGCCCTAAATTATCCGTCAAAATAAGAGTTTCACCAGATAAAACGCTGTTATGGACGAGAGCCGAATTAACAGTTGTCAAGAAATTACCCGGTATACTTCTATCGGCATCTACAAATACATAGGCATTTATGGTATTATCTTTAGACAACCTTTCAATAAGCATTGAAATAGCTTGATCCTTACCAACAGTCCCTACGTTTTTTATATTAATAAGATTTACAAATGGCTCATTCACAAATAATTGTTCTGAATTATCCGAACAGTTATCTAAAATAACAAAAACTCTAAAATTATCAACAGGATAATCCTGCATTTTCAATTCTTTAATAAGATTTTCTAAAGTAAGTTTATTATTTCTTGCATATATAATAACCGCAAGATTATCTTTTTCAGCATATTGTGCATATCTTTTTTCTATCTTAAATGGCTTATCGTTAAGGTTTCGAATAGCTAATGCCAAAAAGTAAAGTGAATATACTGTTACATAAATATATAAAATATCTAAAATTAATTCCATAATAATCCTTTCACACCAACATTTTAGTCAAAAAAACTTTTAAAATCCATTACATGTTAATAATTGTAATATTTTCAAAAATTATTTTAAGCCGTATAATGGTGTTAAATTCGTTATTTTATATTTAAACCTCTTGTTTTTTAAATTGCATCTCATAAAGTGATTTATATGCACCGTTTTCGATTTGCATTAATTCATTATGAGTACCGCTTTCGACAATTTCGCCTTGATTAATTACTACAATTTTATTCGCATTTTGTATAGTTGACAGTCTGTGAGCAATTACAAATACTGTTTTGTCTTGCATTAAGTTGTCAATTGCTTTTTGAACAACAGCTTCAGCTTTATTGTCAAGAGCGGATGTCGCTTCGTCTAAAATAATAATAGGTGCATCTTTTAAGAATGCTCTTGCGATTGCAACACGTTGTTTTTGTCCGCCGGATAATAATATTCCGCGTTCTCCAATTTGTGTATTAAATCCATCTTTTAAAGTTGAAACAAAATCGTCTAAATATGCCATTTTAATAGCTTGATTTATTTGTTCATCTGTAGCATTTTCATTTCCCAGTAAAATATTTTCTCTTATAGTACCTGAGAACAAAAAATTATCCTGAAAAACAACAGCAATATTTTGTCTTAATGATTCCAGTGTATAATCTCGAATATCTATTCCATCAATAGTTATTGAACCAGATTTAATATCATAAAATCTTGGTAAAATATTTAATATTGTATATTTACAGACGCCGGAATTACATAC
>CATLEG010000008.1 GCA_949915775.1 uncultured Candidatus Melainabacteria bacterium
CACCTTTTTCGTTTATTATTGCGGAATAAATCTTAGTTCCGCCTACATCTATTGCCAGAGCTTTTTGCATATTGTGTGAGCCTTTCTTTATTGTTAAGTCTACAAGACGTTAAGACTATAAGGCTATAAGTTCGTATCGTTAAGTGATCTTGTAATATCTCTTCTGAAATGAACTTAATGACTTATCGTCCTAACGACTTATTTCCTTTGCACAAATCTCCTTGTAATCAATTGTGGTCTTGTGATTGCCGAACCTATTACAACGCAATGCGCGCCTAGTTCAAACGCTTTTGTAACTTCTTCGGGTTCCCAAATCCTGCCCTCTAAAACTACAGGAAGATTTGTGTTTTGAACTAACTCTTTTAATAATTCAAAATCGGGACCGTCGCCGCGGTTTTGTGAGAATTGAGTGTAGCCTGAAAGTGTTGTTGATAAAATATCCGCTCCAAGTTTTTCGGCATTTTGAGCCTCTTCAAGTGTTGAAATATCTGCCATAGAAACTCGTTTATTAATCTTTATATATTTAATCAAATCTTCAAGTTTTTCATCTTGCGGTCTAGGGCGCATTGTTCCATCTAAGGCAATAATATCAGCTCCTGCTTCAACCAGTTCAATAACCTCTTTTATTGTAGGTGTGATATAAACTATTTCCTGCCAGTTTTTTGGAATTACATCGGGTTTTGTAAGTCCGATTACAGGAACTTCAAATAAACGCTTTGCATTCCTTACATCTCTTGCACCGGCAACTCTCAAAGCACCTGCTCCGCCTTTTATAACGGATTTCATCATTGCGACCATACACTTTTCTAAATACAACGGTTCTGATGGCATTGCCTGAACCGAAACCACTACTTTACCCTTTAAACGATTAATTATATTCATATGTTTATTATAGCGTAAATAAAAATTTTAGGTTATAATATGTTAAGTAGTTAAGACGATAAGTCATTAAGTCAGTAAGTTCGTTACAAAAAACTATATTGATGAAATTTTACCAAGTCAACTATATGAAATAAACTTAATTTCTTATTGTCCTATCGTCTTAACAACTTCAAATAAAGAAAGGTTTAGATAATGAAAAAAAGTATAGTTAAATATCCATACTTAACAGAAGATGTAGAAATTTACGAAAGAGAAAACGGGCATAAAATTGTTCTTGCGCATAAAGAAGGCGAATTGGTAAATGTCAGCACCTGGGTTAAAACAGGTTCAATTAATGAGGATGACAATAATAACGGCATTTCACATTTTCTGGAACACTTGATGTTTAAAGGAACTCATAAACATAAAGCAGGAGAGTTTGATAGAATTCTTGAAGCAAAAGGCGCAATTGTTAACGCCGCAACATGGAAAGATTATACTTTCTATTATGTAACTTTACCGAAAGGTGAAAATTGCAAAGACTTAAATCTGGCAATAGAACTTCATGCTGACATGATGCTTGATCCGATATTACCGGAAGAAGAAATTGGCGCGCCGTTTGATTTGAATGATCCAGAAGTTACTGATAAACGCGAACGTCATGTTGTAATTGAAGAAATAAGAATGCGCAAAGACCAGAATTGGACAAAGGTTTATAATGCTTGCAACTATAATATGTATACAAAACACCCTTACAAGCGTGATGTTATAGGTACTCCCGAAATTATTTCACGAGTTACGCAGGCTGAAATAATGAATTATTACAAAACTTTTTATTCACCGGAAAACATGACAACAATTATTGTCGGTGATTTTGACAAACAAGAAATTTTAACAAAAGTTGAAAAAGAATTTGATTTTAAAGGTCGTTTGAATGCTCAAAAACGTATTAATGAAATTGATAAACCGGCTGAAAAAACAAAAATTATAGAAAATACATCAAAAGTTAATACTTCATACATTATGTTTGGCTGGCTCGGACCAAAAGCAAGCGAACTTAAAGAGAATATTGAACTTGATATAATAAGTATTATTTTAGGTGAAAGCACAAGCTCAAGACTTTATCAAAATTTGATTGAGAAACAGCCAGATCCGATTTTCTCATTGGCTAATGCTGAACATTACCAGTTTAAGGATGGTAATAACTTCTTTGTACAGGCTAATTTCAAGCCTGAGAAAAAAGATATTGCATTAGAACTTATTAAAAAAGAAATATCAGGACTTTTGGAAAACAGAATAAGCGAAGAAGAACTTCTTAAGGCTAAAAAGAAAATTAAGTCACGTTTTGCATACGCTGCTGAAACTGTATCTGAAATAGGCGAAACAATAGGTTATTATATGACAGTATGCGAAGATTTGAAACTTGTCGAAGATTATTTGAAAGATTTGAATGAAATCACAATTGATGATTTGGAAACCACAATTCGCAAGTATCTAAGCCTTGATAATGCAGTGATATCGATATTAGAACCAGAAAAGTAATTCTGGATTGCCGCGCTCACTATGTTCGCTCGCAATGACAAACGACTCGTCATTGCGAAGGAGGTGTAGCTGACGAAGCAATCCAGTTTAAGGAAAAATAAATGAGTGGTTATGTTTATATATTATTTAATAAAAGAAATGGAACTTTGTATGTTGGAGTTACATCAGATTTAGTTAAAAGAGTATATGAACATAAAAATAAATTTATTGAAGGTTTTACCAAAAAATACGCCGTAGATAAACTCGGTTATTATGAAATTTTTGCTGATATTCAAACAGCTATTGAAAGAGAAAAACAATTAAAATCTAGTAATAGAAAAAGAAAAATTGAATTAATTGAAAAAAATAATTCTGAATGGAAAGATTTATATTATGAGATAATATAGAAACTGGATTGCCACGCTCACTACGTTCGCTCGCAATGACGAATACTGGTTATAGCGAAGGTAGCTGACGAAGCAATTCAGAAAAATTATATAATAGAAACAGAATTCGTTTTGTTCGCTCGCAATGACAAACGACTTGTCATTGCGAAGGAGCTGAAAGCGACTGAAGCAATCCAGAAAAATATTATTGACTGATAATAATCTGTCCGATTTTTTGATTGTATGTTTCAAGATTATCAATAATGTTGTCCAATTTCTGTTCAATTATTTCTATAAATTGAAGCAGATAGCATGAATTGTCGTTTTGCTCAACAGCATCTTTTAGGATTGTTATGAAATTTTGGAGTTCATTACCATCTGCCATCAAGTCAAACCCTTCGGATATAATATTATTATCCAAAATTAACCTACTTTCTTATTGCTTGTGTGTATAATTATCTACTATAACTAGATAACACTCGATTGTGTTCTGAATGTCAATACCATATAATAAACATATGAGAGATGAAAGATTACCTATACTTGGCAATAATATAAGAGCAGAAAGAATGAGAAAAAGATTGTCTCAAGAAAAACTTTCTGAACTAACTAATATAAGTAAAGATTCTTTATTAAAAATAGAGAATGGTCGTCAGACACCGTCCGCTTTTATTGTATTTGATATTGCTAATGCTCTCGAAATTCCAATGGAAGAATTATTTAAAAATGTACCAAATCTGTAAAAAATTCCCTCTCTTGGGAGAGGGTTAGGGAGAGGGTAATGCAAGAAGCAACTACACAAGAAATTGAACAACTAAACACAATCCGCGAAAAATGTCTGGCATGTCAAAAATGTCCGCTTGGTAAAACTCGTACAAATACGGTGTTTTCAGGCGGTATTCCTAATCATAAACTTATGCTTATCGGTGAAGCTCCAGGATATTATGAAGATCAGAAAGGTGAACCTTTTGTCGGTAAAGCAGGGCAGCTTTTGGACAGAATTTTTGCATCTGTCGGTTTGTCTCGTCAAAAAGATGTTTATATATGCAATACTCTAAAATGTCGTCCGCCTGATAACCGAGACCCGCTTCCCGAAGAAAAAGAGGCTTGTAGAGAATATTTGGATGCACAAATTGAAATTTTAAAACCCCGTATAATTCTTCTTTGCGGGCGTGTTGCTGTACAATCTATGCTTGATACAAATCAGGGTATTACAAGAATTCGCGGAAAATGGTTTGCTGGTCCAAACAATTCTAAGATGATGCCGATTTTTCATCCGTCCTATTTACTCAGAAATGACAGCCGCGAAAAAGGTAGTCCGAAATGGCTTATGTGGCAAGATATTCAGGAAATCAAAAAAGTCTACAGCCAGATGGATTGAGAAGTTTATGTATCTTGACAAAGTTGGAAAATAATGTTACTCTTTTCTCTGAAAGAGAGGTTTTTATGTTAAATTTTATGTTTAAATCCCTTTCGGGGGGGGGGCACTAACCGCCATTTCGCAAGGGCTTCAGGGTTATAATTCTGGAAGACTTTTGTGTAAAAAAGCATTTACGCTGGCTGAAGTTTTGGTTACTCTCGGAATTATAGGGGTTGTTGCATCTCTAACCATGCCAACGCTTATTCAAAATCACAAAAAGAAAGTTACGGCTGTTAAGTTAGAAAAATTTTATTCTATTATGACTCAGGCGATTGAAAGTTATGAATCAGAAAGAAACTTGCTACCTGAAGATATGCGTATTCCGGCGGATACTGTTCAAAATGGTAAAAATCTTCAAGTTTGGTATAATAACACATTTGGAAAGTATTTAAAATCGGTTTCTCAGAAATCTTCAGATCTTGGTTTTCTTGTTCTTCTTGCGGATGGTTCAGGATTTAATGCTTATGTATCCGATCATTCTCAGATGCATATTTTCTATTGTACTGAGGCAAAATATTGTAATAATAAATTAGATGGTTCTGAGGGAAATTTCAATGGACAAACTGGATTTTTATTTGGTTTATATAAAGGAGAATTTATTACATCAGGTCCAGATTTCCAAAACATGACAAGAGAAGAATTATTAAAACAGTGTTCATACGGAAATACTGAAGATGCAAATGTTTCTGCTGCCGGAAGACGTCATGCTTGTACTCGCTTAATTCAAGTTGATGGTTGGGAATTTAAGGATGATTATCCATGGAAGCAAACTATACTTAAATAATATTATAAAATTTCTTCAGGTTCAATTACAAAATCTACAATTACGGCACTGTCAATTGATAGTGCTTTTTCAATTGCCGGCTTAATATCTTGAGGTTTTTCTACTCTCAAACCTGTTGCTCCGTAGCTTTCGGCAAGTTTTACAAAGTCTGGATTAGAAATTTTAGTTGCAAAATATCTTTTGTCACAAGATTTTTCCTGAAACTGTCTAACCATACCAAGATAGCCATTATTCATTATAAAGACTTTTACTGGCAAATTGTAATCCATACATGTAGCTATTTCCTGCATATTCATCTGAAAAGACCCATCACCGGCAATACAAATCACAGGTTTTCTGTTATTTGCAATACTTGCACCGATTGCTGCTGGAAATCCAAATCCCATAGTACCTAAACCGCCGGAAGTTATAAACTTTCTGGGATGATTAAATCTTAAGTATCTTGCCGTCCAAACTTGATGTTGTCCGACTTCTGTTGTTATAACAAGGTTTTTGTCAGAAATACAGTTTTGAATTTCTTGCATAACTTCAAAAGAATGCATTCTTTGAGTTCGTTTTTGCTGGAATACCGGCAGTAGTGTGCGTTTCTCAAAAGGTTTTGGACTGCATTTAGCAATCATTTTAGATAAAATTTCTTTTGAATCTCCCAAAAGTTCTATATCTGTACTCGAATTTTTAGCAAGTTCCTTTGGATTGATGTCTAGTCTTATGAATTTTTGAGATATTTCTCCCAGTTTACACATAATTCTATCGTTTAATTTTGTGCCGATTGCAAAAATTAAATCACTTTCGCGAACAAATTCATTAGCTGAACCAAAAATTCCAATCATTCCTGCATAATTTTTCCCGTTTGCCGGATAAATTCCTAATCCCATCATGGTTGATACTACAGGAATTCCCATTATATCAGCAAATTTTTGCAGTTCATCTGATGCATTAATTGCGCCGCCGCCTGCGATTATTACCGGTTTTTTTGAATTATTAATCAGATTTAATGCACTATCAATATCTGCACAGGAAATACTTTTATGCGTAAAATCGGCTGAAATATTTTCCAATTCACAGTTTTGAGAAAATACGTTTTTTGTAATATCAACAAGTACGGGGCCTTGTTTGACAGAAAGCGCAATTTTAAATGCCGCATTAAGCGTTGATTGTAGGTCATTAATATCTTTAACCTGAAAATTTTTCTTTGTGCAGGCTTTTGTCATACTTATAATATCGACTTCTTGGAACGCATTTTGATGAAGAAGTTTTGCCGGAACCTGACCTGTTATTACTACAAGCGGAAACCCATCATGGTATGCGTTTGCAATGCCGGTAATAGTATTTGTTGCACCCGGGCCGGAAGTTACAAGGACAACACCGCATTTTCCGGTTACTCTTGCATAACCTTCAGCCGCATGGACTGCTGCTTGCTCATGGCGTACGAGGTAATGTTTTATGTCGGATTGTTTTGAGAGTTCGTCATAAATTTCCAAAACAACTCCGCCGGGGTATCCGAATACGGTATCTACTCCCATTTGTTTCAGGGTTTGTATAATAATTTTAGCACCTGTGAGGGTTTTTGTTAGTGTTTGCATAAGTTTATTTTAGCATGAAAATGTAAAAAAAATTTCCCTCACAAGGGGCGAGGGAAATTAAATAATTTTAATTTTTAATTAAATCATTCCATTGTTTTTTCTTTTGTTCAAACTTTTGTTGTCTTGCTTTAGAAGCATCTTGTCTAGCTTTTTTATCAGCTTCTACTTTTTTTTGAAAGTCTGCTTTTTGTTTAGCTTGAGCATCTTTTTTAGCCTGAATTTGTTTGTTAAATTCTTGTTGTTTTTTAGCGTTAGCATCTTTTTGTGCTTGGATTTTTTTCTGATATTCAGCTTGTTGTTTTGCTCTTGCATCTTGACGAGCTTTTTGCTGTTGTTGTAATTGTTTTTCTTTGTCAGTAACTTTTTGAGTGTATTTGTTTACAAACTGACCTGTGTAAGTTGAATTGTCAGCTGCTTTTACAGCAGTTGTACCGGCCATAACCAAAACTAAAGTTGCAATTAATAATTTTTTCATTTTCTACCCTTTCTGATGACTTTCGTCAATCACTAAATCCTTCTGATATTATAACGATTATTATACTAAATTTGTTCATACATTGCAATAATTTTTTTAATACCTTCTTTTGCGGTGTTAAAAATTTGCAGCATTTGTTCTTGTTCAAAAGGTTCACCTTCCGCGGTTGTTTGAAATTCAATGATTTTACCGCTTTTAGTAAGAACAATATTGCTGTCTACTTGAGCATGAGAGTCTTCAATATAATTTAAATCCAGCCTGATGTCACCATCGACAATACCGGCTGAAATCGCACCGATTGGTTCAATAATAGGACTTTCTTTGAGTGTACCGTTTGCAATAAGTTTTTCTATTGCAATTTTTAGAGCCAAAAAGCCGCCGCAAATACTTGCAGTTCTAGTTCCTCCGTCTGCTTGAATTACATCGGCATCAATTGTAATTGTTAAATCAGGCATTTTTTCTAGATCTATACACGCTCTTAAACTTCTGCCGATTAGACGCTGAATTTCTTGAGTTCTGCCTGAAATTTTTGTTCTTTCTCTTTGGCATCTTGTATTTGTTGCAGATGGCAGTAATGAATATTCAGCAGTCAGCCAGCCTTTTTTTTCTTCTTTATCCATCCATTTTGGTTTTCCTTCTTCAACAGAGGCGGTAGTAATAACTCTTGTGTCGCCAAATTCTACAAGAACAGAGCCAAGCGCGTGTTTTGTAAAATCTTTTGTAAATTTAATTTCTCTTGTTTCGTTGTTTTTTCTGTCTACTCTCATGATTTTTTACCCTCATAATCCCACATATAAATCTGACCGCAATATTTACATACTGCATGTTCATTCATAAATTGTAAATCCGGAATAAATTTATATCCATCTACGGTTATTTCAATGTCTCCGTCTTTATTGTATTCTTGCAAAAATCTCTTTTCACCGTTGTAATCAGGTGAAAACATTAATTCAAATTTATCGATAGATTTACAATTTTTGCATATAAACATTAATATTCGTCATCCTCCAGTCTTGCGCGGCGAATGATTTCCGGATCTATTCCTCTTTTTTCTATTTTAAAGTTTTCCGGTAATTTTTTTGTTTTAGTTGATTTTTTAGGCTTTCTAACAATTTTTTTAGATTTTTCTACTGGTTCTGCAAAATTTCTATACCATAAAGTCCAGCAAATACTTCTTATTGGAAGAGAATATCCTACAATAATAAATAAAACCATTTGCTTTATTATATTTGAAGCGATAATTGCCGGTGTTATGCCAAATTTCTCTACGGTTTCCAATGGTAATGTAAATGCCCATGTCTCAAAAATTTTTGATAATACATTTGTAAGATTTAAATAATCAAAAATAACTGATAATCCTGCCGGCAGCAAGTAGTATGTAAATATAAAAAGTATTAACATCAATAAAAATGTTTTTGTAAAATTGCCTTTGATAAGTTCAAAACTTCTTCTGAAATATCCTACAGGCGAAAGACCATTTTCAAATGTAAATACTTGGAATATTAAAATGAAATATATAAAGAACACAAATCCTAAAATCCAGAATACGGGAATTATTGCGAGAAATGTAAAAATTCCGAACAAAAACCATAAAATTATATATGAGAATGTTTTGTTTGTAATAACTTGATTGTGAGCTTTAAAATCGTATACTCTACCGGTGTTTAGATAGCCGTCAGTCATAGAGTTTAATGCTCCGTAAGCTACAAGGTAATCCCAAAATGCTTTCGTAAATATTATAAGTCCCGGTATTACAAGAGCTATACTTGTTATAAGCATTGTGGACATATCATTTAAAACCGGATATTTTACAACTAAATTCTGATAATTATGACTAAACCAATATGTCATTCCGAATATCATAAAAAGACCGGCAATCTGACCTAAAACAGGGAATGTCATATATAATAAAAATTTATGTATATTTAGGCAATATATTTTTAAACCTTCAAAAAATATTGTAAGAACACTTTTTTTGCCCTCTTTGTAAGATGTGCTCATTTTTCCTCTTTTGCTTTTAATGATTATTTGACATATAATCATTTTATAACAAATATGGAAAATTTTACAAAAGAAGATTTTATAAATAACAAAGTTAACTTACATATACATACAACATTTTCGGATGGAAAAGCTGAGGCTTGTGATATTTTAAAACAGGCAAAAGAAAAAGGGTATAAAAAGATTGCGATATGTGATCATAATACTATTGAGGCGCATAAAGCAATTCAGGATGAAATCCTTATTCCAGCTGTAGAATTTGATGTTTGGTGCGGATATGTGTTTATGCATCTCTTGGCATACGGAATTGATGTAAATAATCAAGAATTACAGTCTTTTTGTGCAAAAAATAAAAAAGAAACTGAACTTGATATTATTAGATTTTTTTCAAAACGCGATATTAAAAAACTTATTAAAGCTATTCATAATGCCGGAGGAGTTGCGGTTCTTGCACATCCTTGCTGCTGCTGGGCGTTAAATCTTGAGAAATTTGTAAAAAAGCTTATTTCTTATGGTTTGGACGGAATCGAAGTTTATTATCCTTATCCAAGATGGCGAAAATATGTAAAATTTTCTCATCCTGATCAAGTCGAAAAAATCGCAGACAAATACGGTTTAATAAAAACCGGCGGAACAGATTTACACAGGAAATATTTGTTTTAATAAAAAAATATAAATTGGTATATGTAACAATAACTTAATAAAATTTTACAAAGCTGGAAACCCTTGTATAATTGCTCATAGCATAGCATTTTTGTGCTCTTACAAAATTTTGAAATTTTATGCTGCGATTTGTTTTTATATAAATAGAGATATTAAGCAAAGGAGAGGCTATGGTTCAAATTAATGTTGGCAGCACGAACGGAATTACTTATGCAATTAAAGCAGAAATTGAAAAACGTGGTGAGAAAATTACAAATAATAACTTATCCATTTGGCAAAGTGTTATGAGTGAAATTAAATCTTCACAAAATACTACCAAAAATCTTTATACAGGGGGAGACGATATTGATAATTTAAATAATAAAAAAAATTGGAAATCAGATTTTCAAGTTAATAAAAATCAAATAATGGAACTTGCAGAAGAAAGCTGGAATAAAATTGTTAATCTGTTAACAGGAAAAACAACTGAAACAAAGCCTAAAACATCAGTTTTACCTGAATCAAACGGAAATAAACCTGCTGCTGACATTCCTAAGGATGTGACAGTAAAAAAAGATTTGGGAAATAACCCAACTCCGATTTCAATAACAGATTATGCTATTAATAAAGGCTTACAAGATCCAATAAGTATGGAATTAAAAGCAAATTCAACGCCTTTGACAAATATGACAGGACCGTCGCCGGCTGAAAACCCGAAATATGATGCTATAGCCAGAGGCTCTTTAGACAAAAGTTCTGCACCTTTAAAAACTTCTTCTGAAAATGAGCAATTAGAAGCTTATTTGGAAAAAGATTCTACATTTCAAAAATATAATAATATACTGTTAAATATGAAAGATGAAATAGATGCTTTAAAACAACAGTATGGCATTATAGATAATACAATAGATAGAGATACTAACTGGAAAGAACATCTTGATATTGAAGCGGATAATCTTAGAAAATATATAGGTATGTCTGATGAGGACAGAAGTAAATATGATTATTATAAAGAATTAAAGGCAGATTTATCAAGTTACAAAAACCTGATGAAAAATTGGCAAAATGGCAGAAAAGCAAATAAATTTGATTGTACTAAATCTGTAAATGGCTATATTTTAAAAGATGTACATTATACAAATGTAACTTTGATAACTTTAAAGAATGGTGAAAGAGCATATAAAGCAGACCAAGGAACATTTTATCCAGACAGAGATGGTTATCCCAGCAAAAAAAGTGTTCCCGCTGACCTTATTTCGGATTAATTAAGTCTATCTTAAAGTATATTTTCCAAACCATATGTGAAATCATTATTTTCACAAACATGCTTAACAGCTAATAAAACACCCTGCATATAACATTTTCTGTCCATAGAATCATGTCTTATAGTCATGATTTGACCGGAAGAACCAAAAATAACTTCTTGAGATGCTATATAACCGGGCATTCTAACAGAATGAATATGAATATTTGCATAAGATGTGCCTCCGCGAGAACCTTCTATTGTTTCAACTTCTGCACAATTCCCTTTTGCAAAATCTGATTTTGCTTCTGCCATTAAGTTTGCTGTTTTTATTGCAGTACCGGATGGAGCATCTTTTTTCTGATTATGGTGAAGTTCAATGATTTCCGCATTATCGAAATATTTTGCTGCAAGTTTTGAAAACATCATCATCAAAACTGCTCCTGTAGAAAAATTTGGTGCAATCAAGCAACCGGTATTTTTTTCTTGAGAAAGATTTTTTAATTCTTCAATTTGAACATCTGTCAAACCAGTTGTGCCGATTACGATTTTTATACCGTTGTTCAAGCAGTATAATGCATTCTCATAAATTGATTTTGGCTGTGTAAAATCAATTAAAACATCAATATCTTCAACTCTATTTGCTTCTTCAATTGTGTGATACATACCCTCAGATGCTATATCAATTTTTGCTGTTAGTTCTGTGTATTCACAATCTGTAACAGCCTGGCAAACTTCTTGCCCCATTTTACCTAACGCACCGCATACTGCTATTTTAATCATAATTTTTCTCTCCTTGTTATTTTTATGATAACATAAAAAAGTAAAATTTATAAGGAGAGAATAACATGGCAGATGCAAAAATTTTAGCTACTATTGAAAGAAGTGATACTGAACAATTACAAATTTCTGTAAGTGAATACAAAGGCAGAAGTTATTTGAATATGAGAATATTCTATACAACAGATGAAGGTTCAACTTGGCTTCCGACTAAAAAAGGTGTTACTTTTGCACCGGATCAATTGGATTTGTTGGAAGAAGCTATTCAGGCAGCAAGACAAGAATTTATGGCAGAGTAGGCCTACTCACATAATAATTTTGAAGGAGAATTTTTGAGTAAATATGCATCAGCACTTGTTAATATCAAAGGTCTCGGGGTTAAGACATTCAGTTATCTTATACCTGACGAGATGAAAGATAAAATCCAAATTGGACAGGCAATTCTTGTCCCATTTGGACGACAGGGGCTTGTTAATGCTTTTTGTGTGGGGTTTTCGGATTATTTGCCGGGGGATTTTAAGGTAAAAAAAATATCTAAAATCCTTGATGAAACCCCGCTTTTTTCAATTGATTATCTCAAACTTTTGGAATGGGTTGCAAATTATTATTGTTGTGATTTAGTAACCGTTTTGAATGCTGCAATTCCATTGAAATTAATAGAAAAAGCCTCAAAAACAGAACAGCTTGTGGAATTTATTTGTTATGACGGAGCAAGTAAACGACAGATAGAAATACTTCAACTTCTTGAAAAATCAGGCAAGATGCCTTTAATTTTGTTTGAGAAATACGCAAAAACAACACGCGCAACGATGAAAAAACTTGAACAAATCGGATGTGTAAGATTTATTCAAGAAGAGTTGTACAGAAATCCTTTAGATATTTTAAATATAACAGAGCGAGAACCGCTTTTTGAACTTTCCGGCGAGCAGAAAGAAGTTTATGAGGGAATTAAAGAAAAAATAGAAGTTCAGAAGACAAGAGGACAAGAGGACAAGCCTGTATCAGATTTAAAAAGCTTGCCATCCTGCCATCCTACCTTCCTGTCATCCACTATTTTACTCCATGGGGTTACGGCATCAGGAAAAACAGAAGTTTATTTTAAACTTATTAATGACACCATAAAAGCTGGTAAAAATGTACTTTTTCTTGCTCCTGAAATTGCTTTAGCGTCACAGCTTACAAAACGTTTGGCAAGAAAATTTGGAACAGAAGATGTTGCAATCTGGCACAGCAGTATTTCAGACGGTGAACGTTATGATGTTTGGCAAAAACTCTATAAAAACGAAATTAAAATTCTTGCTGGAGCGCGTTCTGCTGTTTTTGCGCCATTAAAGAATATTGGACTTATAATAATTGATGAGGAGCACGAAAGTGCTTACAAACAGACAACTCCTGCCCCAAGATACGATGCAAGAAAAGTCGCTCAAAAACTTTCAGAATTTCATAAATGCCCGTTATTATTAGGTTCAGCGACTCCGGACATTTCATCTTATTATAGAGCGCTAAATGAAGGAAATTTATTTGAATTAAAACATCGTTATAATAACGCAAAAGTCCCGCCTGTTACTGTTATAAATATGCAGGAGCATGGTCGTGCGGCTTATAAAAATGTTATTTCTATTCCAATGCAGACAGAGATTAGAGAAACACTTGAAAAAGGACAGCAGGTAATTCTGTTGATAAACCGCCGCGGATTTTCAACATTTACACAATGCAAAGCCTGCGGACATGTTGTTGAATGCCCTAATTGTGCAATTCCAATGATATGGCATTCAAAAGACCAAATGCTTAAATGTCATTATTGTAATCATGTTGACTATTTTCCTGAATTCTGTCCCGAATGCGGCTCTGATGCTTTGAAAAACAGTGGAACCGGAACTCAAAAAATCGAACAATATGTAAAGGATATTTTTCCCGAATACAATATAGAACGTATAGATAGTGATATTTTGACAAGAAAAGGGGAACATATAAGGCTTTTAGAGAAATTTCAGCGTAAAGAAATTGATATTTTGGTCGGAACTCAAATGATTGCAAAGGGATTAGATAACCCAAATGTTACGCTTGTCGGGGTAATTTCTGCTGATGCAAGTTTTAATCTTCCTGATTTTAGAGCATCGGAACGCGGTTTTCAACTTTTGACACAGGTTGCGGGACGTGCCGGAAGAGGTGAATTTGCTGGAAAAGTTTTATTTCAAACTTATAATCCGGACTTTTATGCTTTAGAAAGTGCAAAATCTCAAAATTATAACGAATTTTATCAAACAGAAATAGCTGCACGTGCAGAATTTGACTATCCTCCCTTTAGCCAAATTGTAAGATTAGTTTTGAGTTCGGTTAATAATTTTCGCGCTGAAAAATCAGCTCAAGAAATTGCTATGCGCCTGTGTATAATGATAGAAAAATACGGCATATCTGAAAGGTTAGAAGTTCTTGGCCCTACGCCATGCGTAATTGAGCGTATTAACAGCCAATATCGTTTTCAAATTTTAATCAAAAATAAAAATAATAAGGAGATTCCGGATCTAGTCCGGAATGACGAATATAAAAAAGGGCATCAATTTATCTCGAGTTTCTTAAATAAAATCACTCTGCCCAAAGACATAAAAATGGTTATTGATGTTGATCCGTTGGATATTTTATGAAACCTTAGTTAAAGCCTCATTATTAACATAGTTTATAAGTGCTTTAAAAACAATCGGATGAAGTTTTTCTTCTTTTACATCCTGATAAATTATTGTTAATGCCTGTTTTGGACTCATTGGCTCTTTATAAGCCCGTTTTTCGGTTAATGCAGAATACTTGTCGGCAACAGAAAGTATTTGCAAATTTAAATCAGCACTAAAATCGTTTCCAACCCAGGGATAGCCGGTCTTTTTAGCATTCTGGTGATGATTTCGAATAAGTTTAAGAGTTTTGTCATTAATTTTGCTATTTTTCAATAATTCATAACTTAATTCTGAATGTGTATGCATAATTTTTGTTTCGTTAGAATCAAGTTTTCCGGGTTTATTCAAAACTTCAGGAGGAATTAAAACTTTTCCTAAATCATGTAAATATGCCGCATCACTAATTGCTTTTGAATCAACACGATTTTGCAATGAAAACGGTAAATGTTCAATAATACCCATTGCAATATTTCCAGTATCAGCAGCATGAGTAGATAAAAGCTCTCTCAACTCGTTCATGTTAAGGTTAAGGTTAGGGTTATATTTTTTGGTTATGTTTTTAATTTTTGGATTACTCGCAATCATTCTTTTAATTGCAGCTTCTGTTGTGTAGCGGTCTATTGATGTTCTTTCAAACGTATCAACAGGATAACTGCTGCCTGCATATTTTTTAGGTTCAATATAAATATTTGGGGTAATTCCGCTCACACCAAGCGGTCTGCTGATTTCCAATCCCATACGCACACTAATATTTACTACACTACTCTTATATAAAGTATTTTTTTTCTATAAAATTGCTTTTTTATTTACGAAATGTTAAAATTAATTTATGAAAAATATTAATAAGGTATTAATTTGCGGACTTGGCGCAATAGGCTGTATATATGCTGATAAAATTAAAGACGCGAAAATTCTTGTAGATAAACAGAGACTAAAAAAATATCAAGATAATCCGACAACTTTTAATGGTAGAGTTATGGAATTAGATTATATTTTGCCTGAATGTAAGGATTTTAAAGCAGATTTGATTATTATTGCGACAAAATATGATGGTCTTAGCGATGCAATAAAAAATATTGAAAACTTTGTAACTGAAAATACTCTTATAATTTCGCTTTTAAATGGGGTTACAAGTGAAAAACTAATTGCCGAAAAATATGGAAAAGAAAAACTTGTTTACTCGTATTTTATCGGACACAGTGCCGTAAGAACAGGTCGAAACATTACTCAAGACGGAATTAATACTATTGTATTTGACGGTAATAAAAGTGTTAAAGAATTTTTTGACAGAGTTGGAATTAATTATGAAATACCCGATGATATTATTCGTTCAATGTGGTTAAAATTTATGTTAAACGTATCTTCAAATCAAACTTCTGCTGTTTTACGTAAAACATTCGGACAAATGACAGAAAATACAAAATGTATGGAATTTATTGTTAATGTAATGAAAGAGGTTCAAGCGGCTGCAAAAGCAGAAGGGGTTAAAAATACAGAAACAATGATTGATGATGCATTAGTTAATTTAGGAAAAATGACACCTGATGGTAAAACCTCAATGCTTCAAGATGTGCTTGCCGGACGTAAAACTGAAGTGGATATGTTTGCCGGTGTAATGATAGAGCTTGGTAAAAAACATAATATTCCGACTCCGTATAATAGTGTATTGAAAGGCTTGCTGGAGGCTTTGTCGTAATATATTATTCATAAAGAAAACATTTTACCATATGGCTTGAACCTTTTTCTTGCGGAATACATTTTTTACATTTTTCCATAACATAAGGACATCTGGTATGGAATTTACAACCGGAAGGCAAGTCTGCCGGAGATGGTAAATCTCCTTTTAATATAATTTTTTTATCAGTTTTGTTAAGCTGCGGTACAGAATTTAATAAAGCTTTTGTATATGGATGAAGCGGATTTGCAAATACATCTTCACATTTGCCAATTTCTATAATTTCACCCAGATACATTATAGCAATTCTATCTGCCAAATATTTTATAACACTCATATCATGAGTAATAAGTAAAAATGTAAGTTTATATTTTTCTTTAAGTTCTTTTAAAAGATTAATTATTTGAGCCTGAATACTTACATCAAGCGCGCTTACAGGCTCATCTGCAAGAATGAATTCCGGTGAAAGCATTAATGCTCTCGCAATTGCGATTCTTTGTCTTTGACCGCCGGAAAATTCATGCGGATATAAATCAAGACAGTTCTCATCCAGTCCTGTTAGTTTAATTTTCTCTTTAACAATTTTTGAAATTTCTTGTTTTGAATATTTGGTATTAATTTCAAGCGGCTCTTTTAAAATTTCTCCGATTTTCATTTTGGGGTTTAAACTTGCATAAGGATTTTGAAAAACCATTTGTGCAAATTTATAAAAATCATTTGTATCAACTGAATCGGAAAATTTTATATGTCCTGATTTAATAGGTTCCAATTGCAAAATTGCTCTGGCAAGAGTTGATTTTCCGCATCCGGATTCACCGGCAAGTGCAAGTATTTCACCTTTTCTTATTTGTATAGAAACTCCGTTAACAGCATGGATAGTCTGTTTGCCGCCTAATATGCCTTTGTTTACGTTATATTCTACATATAAGTCATTAATTTCAACAATATTTTTTGTCTGCATACAAAAATTTTAGCCTATTTTTTATATAAAAGCAATTATGCATCGGGAGAGTTTTTTTTATTTTAAAACTCCGGAACTCAAAATCTCTTGAACTTCTTCGTCCATTATAGAATGAATTTTGTTTATGGGCAAAGTTCCGTCAATACTTTTAAAATGATATTCTGATTTCATATTATTATATTGTTCAAGACATTTTTTTTGATAAATTTCAAAACTTTTGTAGAAATCTGTTGAAAATCCTACATCTCTGCCGCTTTCATAAAAATCCAAACCGGTAGTTCCAATAATTCGTTTTAAAAGAACGTCAACCGGCATGTCGAGATAAAATACCAAATCTGGTTCCGGAGCATAATCATACAGATTTTTTACCCATTCAATATCTTGTCCTCTTACAACATCACGCGCAAGTGCTGTATAATAATATCTATCTAAAAGAACGATAAAGCCTGATTTTAAAGCAGGAATAATCTGGTTTTCAAGTCTGTCAGCAAAATCTGCTGCATATAAAAGACTGTATGTTGTTGCATTAAGCAAGTTTCTATCTTTAGCATCGTCAATAAC
This sequence comes from uncultured Candidatus Melainabacteria bacterium, assembly GCA_949915775.1. Taxonomy (GTDB): domain Bacteria; phylum Cyanobacteriota; class Vampirovibrionia; order Gastranaerophilales; family Gastranaerophilaceae; genus Stercorousia. The sequence goes on from CATLEG010000008.1 coordinate 17,563, forward strand.
ATTAGCTATTAAACGTGATGTTTTCCATTCTGATACCATTACACCGTATGACTGTGCTTGAATTGATTTTTTTAAAAGTTCAAGTTGAGTGGATTTTCCGGAACCATCTGTACCTTCAATTACAATGAGCAAACCTTCATAACCATGTTTAGTTTTGAATTGTGCTGTCATAAGTTTACTCCTTTTGCTGTTAAAACTTCTTTCAACATTTCTCTGATTGCAACTTGTTTTGAATGGATTGAATCCATTGCATCAAGTTTTACAAGTCCAAATTCATCGACCATTTTTTGGTATTCTTTAATAACACGTCCTTGAAAAATCATGTAACTTTCATAAGGGTCATTGCTAAGTTTTAAATCCATACCTGCTTCATAGAATTTTGGTGCTCTGTTTGCACAAATTCTTTCCATTGAATCTTTTGGATTAATATCAAAATATATTGCTAAATCTGGTTTTATAGCAAAATCATATACTTTTCTTACCCAATTTGAATCAACACCTCTTGCCACATCTCTTGCAAAAGCTGTGTAAGCATATCTGTCAGCAAGTACAATAAATCCGGCTTTTAGTGCTGGATCAATTACCTGTTTTAGTCTGTCTGCGAAGTCAACTGCATGTAAAAGGGAAAAAGTTCTTGGTGAAAGCATATTTTTCTTTTTTGCAAGTTTAGTGGTCTGGCTGATTAGTTCAGATGAATTCCATTCAGTAAAAATTACATCCTGTCCTGTAGATTTCAGCCAGTCTCTTAAAAGTGCAAGTTGAGTGGATTTTCCGGAACCATCAATCCCTTCTACACATATAAGAGTTCCTTTATAATTGTGTTTTTCCTTAAGCAATATTTATACTCCTTCTAAAAGATGTACGTTTATTTTCCCGAATTTAGCAGACAAATTGTCTACAATATGTATAAAATAAAGTTCCGGTTCCAAATCTTTCTGATCCAAATCTACTATTGCTCCCCAGTCGTTTCTTCCATGGTGAGCTGCAATCATTTTGGCAATCTCTTTAAAACCGTTAGCCATACATAGTGTAAAACCATATTGAGAATGCGTAAGCCATACTTTTCTAAAGTTTTCATCATAATCAATTAAACCGGTTTCGGTATTAATTGTATACTCAAAAATTTTACCAATGTCATGTAAAATGCACGCCCCAAGAATATCGTCACGATTGAATTTATAATCAGAACAATCCATATTCTTTTCTGCATATTTTAAACACTCAAGAGTATGAACCATTAAACCACCGATATAGTTGTGGTGCATAAGTTTTGCTGCCGGCATAATTTTTATTTTTTCTTTGTGTTCTATAAAATATGTAGTTAAAAATTTGTTTAGTTTTTCATTTTGAATTTTATCAATATATGACATTAGTTCAGAATACACTTTTTCGCGTTCTTTTTCATCCAGTCCCATTTTCGCTTCTTTTACTAAAGCAAGTGTAGAAACAAGACAATTATTAAATTTTTCATTAAATGATGCTGAAACTATTCTTACAATATTTCCCGTTCTAAAAATCTTATTATCAAAACGATTTAATGTTTCTTCCCATAAAATACAGTTTAATGTTGAATCATCTTCCAGATTCTTTAACTGTAATTTACCCATTTTTGTGCCGGCTTTTGTGTCGCCTATTGAAAATACTACTACTTCATAATCTACATCTGTGCTAAACATTTTTTTAAATCCTTTTTCTGATGGTATAATTTTAACACAAACTTTTAAAAGAATATATTTCTTGAAAAAATATGGTAAAAATGTTAATCTTAAGCAGGAGGCTTTAAGTATGACAGAGAAAGAAAAAATGCTTGACGGGCAATTATATGATGCAAATTATGATAATGAACTTGTAAATGAAAGACAAAAATGCAAAAATCTCTGTCATGAATATAATTCTCTTTCTCCGGACAAAATAGAAGATAGAAAAAATTTATTAAAACAAATTTTAGGCAAAACTGGTGAAGATTTTTGGATTGAACAAAATTTTTGGTGTGATTACGGCTATAATATTGAAATTGGAGAGAATTTTTATGCTAATCACAACTGTGTAATGCTGGATCCTGCAAAAATTACATTTGGAGATAACGTTTTTATTGCTCCGAATTGCGGGTTTTACACAGCCGGTCATCCTCTTGACTTTGAAAAAAGAAATAAAGGTTTAGAATACGCATATCCAATAAAAGTAGGTAATAATGTTTGGATAGGCGGTAACGTCTGTGTAATGCCGGGAATTACAATCGGCAATAATGTTGTAATTGGAGCAGGAAGTGTCGTCACAAAAGATATTCCATCAAATTCTGTTGCTGTCGGTAATCCTTGTAAAGTTATAAAGAAATTATAACTATTTAAATAATTTACCGCTTTCAGCAACAACAGGAATTGCGCGAACAACACAGAATATAATAGCAATCCATGCTAGTGCCATGGTTATTGTATGCAAAACCGGCAAACCTTTCCACAACTCAATACCCGGAGTATATACAACTATTAAAAGCATAAATGCTGCAACTTTTGCAACGGCATAACTAATTCTCATAAATCTTGATGCGCAAATAAATTTACCCCAAGCTGTTGACTGCATTGATTTTTCGCCAAAAGCTGTCATACCCTTTGATAATGCGACACTTCTTATACCGTCTGTTGTAAAAGCTCTTGCTACACAAATTAGAGGAAATATAATACTAATCCATCCTAATACAGCAAATACTGTCCAATAAGAAACTTCGACAATTCTATCGCCTAAAATATCAAGTACAGAACCCCATTCAGAAGATTGATTAAATTTTCTTGCAAGATACCCATCTAATCCATCCATCGCAAATGCAATAGCTGTCAATACAAATGCTAACAAATAAGCCCAGGTTGTATGCACAAACAAAAGAGCAATAGCTGCATAAGCAACAAAAATTCTTGCTATTGAAACTATATTTGCTAAATTATCTTTTACGTTCATTTTAATCTCCTCTGCTATTATCGTTTAGTACGAGATAACGCAAAATCTACTTTATCTAATTCTTTAACTTTATCTCCAAGCATCATTTTTTCAGCTTCTTCAAGAATTTGCGTTACCATAAATCCGTTATCACCATCTGAACGTGCTTTTTTACCATTTGCACAACAGCTTATAAAATGCTGGCATTCAAGTTTTAACGGTTCAATTTCGAGGTAATCAAGTTTAATATTTTGAGTATTGTCTTTAACAAAATTATCAAAAATAACAAGTTTATTTTCGGCAACAGTATCATCTAAAATAGCAGTCGCTTTAGTACCTCTGACAAGAAGTTGAACATGCTTTCTAGGAGTAATCCAGCTATCTGAAATTTGGCCGATAACGCCATCTTCAAACTGAATTCCGATATGAGTAATATCCATAATATCGTTTTTATCAGATGAACAGCCAACAGCAGAAATTACATGAAGAGGTTCTTTACCTGTTACATAACTAATCATAGAAACATCATGCGGTGCTAAATCCCACATTACGCTGCGATCGTTTTTAAAATAATTAACATTTAATCTGTCACTTTGTGCATAAACAATATCACCTAAAGCGCCTTCTTCAATAAGCATTTTTAATCTATTTACAGCAGGATGATAAAGTAATAAATGCCCTACCATCAACACTAACCCTTTTTCATGAGCCAGTTGAGATAAATCTCGTGCCTCATCTGCTACAGTTGAAATCGGTTTTTCAACATAAACATTTTTCCCGGCTTCAAGCATAGCTTTCACCATCTTATAATGTGTATGACTTGGTGTAACCACACACACAGACGTAATTTCTTTATTATTAATTATGTCTTTAAAATCTCTTGTAATTTTTACACCGGGATATTGTTCGGTAACTTTTTGAAGATTACTTTCATCTAAATCACAAACGATTTCAAGTACATTTAAATTATAAAAGTTGCGGACTATATTTCTGCCCCACACTCCGCATCCTATTACTGCTACTTTTTGTTCTGTCATATTCTTAAATCCTCTGTTTTTAATTTATCATGTTCAAATCTTTTTTGCAAATTATTCTTTTGCCGCCTGTTCTGCTTCTTGTTTAACTTTCAAGGCCTTAACTCTTATTTCATGCATTTTTTCACATCTGTCATAAAAAAGTTCTCTGTCAGCTTCTGGAAAATAATTAGCCAATTTATCAAGAAGAGGTTTTGGAAAGTCTGAATAAACAGCCATTTTATTTAAAACCTCCTGATTTAACGGATAAAGATTCCTGTAATTTTTATTATAAATAGCTTTACCTTCTTCTTCAGCCCTTTTTTCATGCTGCTGTGCTTTCATACTGTATTTATAAGTTACGTAATTTGTATTGAAATAAATTGGTGTATATCCTTTCATTATAATTCTTATAATCAGATCAAAATCAGCTAATAATTTAAATCTTTCGTCGAAATAATTTTCTTTTTCAATCATTGATTTTCTAAAAAACATAGCCTGTCTTGCACATGGTAAAACTTGAAATGCGTTATGCATTGAAGGCTCAAATAAGAATGTAAACCCTTCAGGATGTCTGCAGTATGCCGGAGCAAAAGAAAAATCACCGTTATTTGCTTCCATTAAATTTACAATATCATAAATTGCGGTAATATCATGAATAAAATCATCACAGCTTAAAAATGTAACATATTTACCTTTTGCATGCATAACACCTTTATTAAAAGCATTAAATGTTCCATTATCTTTTTCTGAGAAAAATGTTAAATAACCTTGATTTTTATAATCTTTCAAAAATTCAATTGTGCCATCAGTTGAGGCATTGTCAATAATCAAGTGCTCAATATTAGGATATGTCTGCATATCTAAAAGCTGTACAAGCAGATTAAAGCTGTCAGCCATATTGTTTTCCAACAAATTGTATGTCGGAGTAATTATTGTAACAAAAGGTTCCATTATATATCCTCCAACCCTAATATAACACAATAGTTAGCCTTTTTCTAATTATTAAGAGATGTAAATTATATTGTAAAATTTTAACAAAAGTTTCAAAAAAAGTTTAAAATAATAATGTAGTGTTTATTTATATTGGAGGTTATTATGAGTCAAAGTGTATCTGCTGTCACGCCGGTTGAATTAGGTCTTGCGTCCGGTTTTTTGGCAGCCGGCATTGGTTATGGTATTGCGCCCAGAAAATATAATCTTGAACAGTTATTAACTCAAGATTCTGATATTTTCAAAAAATCTATTCCGCAAAATTTTATTAAAAATGCATCCGGTCAACAAAAAGCGGCTCATAATAAATTAATAGAAACACGTAAAATTTTAAACAATATTGTAAACGCTGATTTATTTGATAAAAAGCTTTCAGAGTGTATAAAAAAGACAGAACTTCAAAATGCATACACTTCAATCAAAAAATTTATACCCAGAGCACGTATTGAAACTGCTTTAGTGTCAGGCATTTTAACTGCAATTCTGGTTACTGCTTGCAAAGCTTTATTTGGCTCTAAAAATTAGTATAAATGTCTCTTATAATGTATTCTTCAAGAGATTTTTTCTCTGCTGATTTGCTTTTTGGATCATTTATCATAATATCAAAAACGTATGTTTTTCCGCTTCTTGATGTTATAAAGCCTGCAATTGCACTTTCTGTACAATGTGTTCCTGTTTTAGCGCGCAAATTATCTTTAAAATAAAGCATTCTGGATTTTAAAGTACCCTCACCCGGAGTTGGAAGATATGTTTTCAAATCTTCAGGCATTTTCAATAAAAATTCCGTCATAAAGTCTGCTGTAAGCATATTATTTTTGGAAACGCCGCTGCCATCCACAATTCTTATATCATCATGAATTAAACCTAATTTTTCAAAATATTCAAAAAGCATATTTTGAGAATTTTCAAAAGAACCGGTATTGTTAGCGAATTTTGCACCGGCTGTTTTAAATACAGATTCTGCAACTAAATTATTGCTGTTTTTAAGTATTTCTTTTAATGCCGTATCTATAGGGTGATTAATTTCATCTACAAGATAAATATTATTTTGTGGAGTTTTTTTCTGAGGGAAAGCGGCATAATATTCAATTTTAGCATTTTTTATCGCATCTTCAAGTCTTAATACAAAATATCTTTTCAGATAATTTATAGGGATTTGTTTTGTAATTTGTTTTCTTATTGTGCCTTCTACTGAAATAATATCAGGAGATATATTATTTCTGCGTGTAATTGTTATATTATTTTCACTACCTGTTACAACCTGATTCAAAAAAGAAGTCGGATAAAATTTTGTTGTATAAATATTCGCCGGCGCATCTTTTGTTGTTGGAGAAATTACAATATTTAAAAGATTTTTATCAATATTATATGAACTGAATTTAGGCATTAACGGATTTAAATCGTCATCCCACTGCCAGCCTTCACCCCATTCCATACTATCAAAAATATAGTCATCAATATAAATTAATTTAGGTTCTAATATTTTCTTATTTTTTGCTGTTTCGAATAACTTATTTAAATCAGATGATGTCAAAAACGGATCGCCGGCAAGTTTTAAAAACAATTCGTTATTTGTATTTTTATATAATTTTGTCGAAAATTCAAAATCTTTTCCTAATTTGTCATAAGCAGCACTTGTTGTAACAACTTTCAATGTAGAAGCGGGTACAGACGGTTTTTTATCGTTTAATTTATAAACTGTTTTACCTGTTTCTAAATCTTTAACAGATACTGCTACAGCCCCTTTATTTATACCTGATTGAAAAATAGTTTTGTCAATAGAATCAGCATAAACTTTAGGCTGTATAAGTAACATTAAACAAAATATAATATTAAACAAGTGTTTCATAAACTACCTCGTAACTTTCTCTTATGTCGTTAAGACACATACATTTATCTCTAAATTCATACATTAGTTGAAAATCTATAATAGCACTCATAGCACCTTCATTCTGATCTTTAATTTCTGAAATAGTTTCACCTTTATAATCAATAATTCGCGAATGCCCGATATTCCATTCATCATCTTTAATATATCCAGATTGCGTCAGGGCTACCATGTAAGTTTGATTTTCAACAGCTCTGGAACGTGTCATACATTCCCATGGTACAGGCTTTTTAAGCCCCCATGCTGCACAATTAATAAATAAATCAGCGCCCGCTTTTCGATAAGCTCTGTAAATTTCAGGAAATCTAATATCATAACAAATAGTTAAACCGACGTTTATACCTTCAATATTAACCATAACTGGAGATTTACCGATTTCAACATATTTTCCCTCATCACACCCGTAATATGAAAAAAGATGATTTTTTGAGTATGTAGTAATCAATTTGCCGTCTCTATTTAACACCGGACAGGTATTATAAAAATGTCCATTATGCTTTGTAATAAAGCTTCCGCCAATAATCCATGAATTATGTTTTTTCGCAATTTCAGCTAAAAACTCAATTGTTTCACTATTTGTTAAATCTTCCGCATCATCTTGAAAAATCTCCGGAGCCCAGCCGCATGTCCAAACTTCCGGCAGTACGATAATATCTGCATTATCGATATCTCTATCTGCTAAATTTTTAACTTTTTTTCCCCAATCGCTGAATTCATTTGAATAGCAGCAATCTTCATAGATTTTTTTTCTTTTCCCATAATTTATTTTTAACTGCCTCTTTATAAAGTTCAGGTGCATTTTCTTCCATATCAAACAACTGTTTTTGGATATTATTTCTTGCACTCTCAATTTCTTCATCTGATGAATCAGGTTTTATATATATAGGTTCTCCATATATATTTAAAATATTACAATGTCCTAAAGGAGTCTTCATTTTATCCCATGACGGAAGACTTATAAAAGTTTTTTGCGGAGAATACCAATGTACTGGCACTATCGGAGCCCCGGTTTTTTGAGCCAATTTTATAACACCGTTTTTTACTTTGTGTAAAGGTCCATGCGGTCCGTCAATCATTATTCCTACACATTCACCTTCTTTTAAACGAGTTATCATTTGCATTGTAGATTCAATAGCTCCTTTTCTTGCTGCTGAACCTCTTACTACTTTAAATCCCCATTTTTCGACGGCTCTGGCTATAATTTCCCCATCTATAGAATTGCTTATTTGAATACTCAAATGAGCTTTATCCTCAATACCATGAACAAGAAATTGGTTTTTATGCCACATTGCATAAATACAAGGAGCCAAATTGGGATTATTGTATTCTACAATATGAGTAAAAATTTCTTGTAAACGCATCAAAGAATATGCTGTATTTGCAAATATATCTAAATTTTTGTCATTAATTAATCTAACCATAATCCGATTATATCATAAACTATTTAATCAAGGCTTGTATTTCTTTAAATTTAGGATGTTTAGCTCCTTTTAGCCACTCAAAAAGAACAATTTCTACACAGGTAATTTTTGCACCCTCAGCCTGCATAGCATTAATACCCTGTTTAAATTCATATTTATTTCTACTTGCGCATGCATCTTTAACAACATAAACTTCAAAACCTTCATCCAGCAAAGCTAAAGCTGTTTGATAAATGCAAATATGAGTTTCAATTCCCATAATAACAATTTGTTTTCTTTCATAAGATTTAATTTTATCCAAAAATCCTTCTTCTAATAACGCATTAAAATAAGTCTTTTCAAACGCAGGTTCATTAATTATATTTTGTAAAGAATCAACAGTATTTCCAAGCCCTTTTGGATATTGTTCGGTAACAAGGACAGGTATATCCAAAATTTTTGCGGCATTTAAAACTTTTTCAGCTTTTGAAACAATTGTTGTTTTGTTCAATGAATTAACTAATTTTTCTTGAATATCTATCATTAAAACCAGAGTATCATTTTGATTTAGCATATCTCTCCTTTAAATTCTTTTATAAAATCTTCAATTATATTATAAAGTTTATCTTTAGTGATTTTTGAAAGCGGAATCTTTATTTCTCGATTTTCAGGTCTATCCAAGCCTTCATGTTTAATATATATGACTATGTGCGCAAAACCATTGTAAACAATTTTCAAAGAACTTTCAAAATCGTTATTTCGTAAATTCAACACACAATTTTCTTCTTGCTCAAATTGATTAATTTTTATACCTGTTAATTTTGACTCATATATTTCTGAAATTGAATTAAAAACCGGAATAATAATATTTTTAAATTTTTTATTAAATACTTGTCTGAAAAATTTATAAGATTTTACAGAATTGTCTTCCAGCAAATCATTCTGTTCTACTTGTTCTTTATATATAAATTCCGATTCTGTAGCTTTTGCCTCTGCGAGTGCTTTTAAAGTCTCTTTTTCAAATTCATCAAATTCCTTATTTGAAATATTAGAAATTCCTGCAAAAATATCAAAATCCAAATTAGATTTAATTCTGTTTAAAAGCACAATAGCCCCGTTAATATTCGTATCAGGCATGAATATGTAAAAATTTGAATCAGCAATTACAATATCTTCGGATCTTTTCATATTTTTTATTATTCCGGCTAAAGTTTCTGATGTAGATTCATTACAGCCGGTTAAAGCCATATAAATTCCAGTTTTTGTTAAATTTACAGAAATATAATTTTCTATAATTTGCTTTCGATAATCATAAGAATAAAAACCTGTTAACTCATCAATCACTTTAATTTGTTCAAGAAGTTTAATATTTCTGTTTGATTCTATTATTACATTATTATGTTTGATATTTTTTACTATGCGTATAACATATTCAAAGTCCTCAGCTTCAGGTGATATAAAGTCATTTACGCCAATATCTGCTGCTGCCATAATGGTTTCAGCATTATTGCTTAAAAGAATTAGGCATAATTCAGGATTTTTATGCAAATTCGATAATAACTCAATTGTTTTGTCAGCATATTCATGCACAAGAATTATATTTGATTTAGTACATTCTGCTTCAAATAAGGCATCACTATATTTTGAAACATTTACCGAATCTTCTTTTCTCAAAAAAACGAGTTTTGATTTTAATTTTTCTGCAAAATTTTCATCTTCACTAACAAGTAAAATTCTATTCATGATTTATACCTGCAAGTGTTTTTTAATACATAAAAAGCTTCCGCCGGCACCAAAAGATATTGCCATTGCAAACATTACAGCTATAACAAAATTTTGCGCATACAAAGGAGTCGGCACCATGAAAAATTGATGCATATGTGTTAATCCGTTCTGAACGAAATTTAAAGGCAATAATGCAATTACAGCCCCTGAAAATCCGTAAAATGCCCCCTGCATAATAAGAGGAAAACGAATATACCAGTTTGAAACACCCATGAGACGCATAATCTCAATTTCTTCTTTTCTGGACTGAATTACAAGTTGAATTGTGTTATTAATAATTGTCATGGTCAAAATTGCCATAATTATTACAACAAATATAGTTATCATGTTAACGACATGGTTTAATGCCTCAATTTTTTTTGCTAAATCCTGCGCATAACTCATATCTTCAACAGATGTAAGTTGTTTTACATTTTTAAATACATTTTCTATATTTTCAGGTTTATCAACCTTAACATGCAAAGTATCAGGAAGCGGGTTATCAATATCCGGCAAATCCATTTCTCTTTTTAAATTAGTCCAGGATGACGCTTTTGGAATAATTGTAACGTTTTCAACATGTTCAAATTGTTTAACTCTGTTTTTAACGGCATTAGCATCAGTGTTTTCTTTTAGATATACAGAAATCTCTAAAACATTACCGAGTTCATGTGCAAAAGATGAAATTGATAATTCGGATCTGAAAAACGATCCGAATATAGTCAAAATAGCAGCCATAGTCGTAATGATTACAAGATTAACAATACCTGTTCTGTGAACATCATGAATGGTTTCTTTTGTTAATCTGTATAAAATCCTCAATTCGCACAACCAATCTTTTGGAATGTGTTTTTTGACTTTTTTCTTTATAATTGCTTTTTGACTACTCATATGTACCTGCTTGTATATCTCTTACAACTTCACCTTTGTCGAGTGTTATAACCCGTTTTCTAAAATAATCAACCATTGCATTGTCATGGGTTGAAACTATTACTGTGATACCTCTTTGGTTAATTTGATCCAAAATTTGCATAATTTCCATTGAATTTTTAGGGTCTAAATTTCCTGTCGGTTCATCGGCTATCAGTAATGGCGGTCCATTTACTATAGCACGTGCAATCCCTACTCTTTGTTGTTCACCGCCGGATAATTCAGATGGCAGCGCGTTTTTTTTGTCAAATAATCCAACAATTTTCAATGCGCCGGAAACTCTTGCATTAATTTCTTTAGAACTAATACCTAAAGTTCTAATAACATAAGCGACATTATCATATACGCTCTTATTTTGGAGTAATTTATAATCCTGAAAAACAATTCCCATGCATCTTCTCAAATTCGGAACTTTGTCACTCGGCAAGTTTGCAACATTAATTCCGCCAATTGTAACAGTTCCGCTTGAAGGGCGTTCTTCATTATATAAAAGTTTCATCAAAGTCGATTTTCCTGCACCTGAAGCGCCTACAATAAATACAAATTCTCCGGACATGATATCCAAATTGACATTACGTAATGCGTAATTGTCATTTTTGTATTTTTTTGTAACAGCTCTGAATTGAATCATAAAAATTTCCCTTTTTTATTTCACAAGACGGTATTTGTCTATATATTTTTTAATACTAATTTCTAGTTTATCAGAATTTAAACCGTAGTAATCTAATAATTCCTGCCATTTACCGCTTTGACCAAATGTATCATTTACACCGATTCTGTGGACAGGAAGCGGATAGTACTCTGCTAAAAGCTCACAAACAGCACTACCTAAACCTCCTGTAATAGAATGATTTTCAACTGTAATTACAAAACGGGTTTTCTTAACATGTTCAATTATTGTTGCCCCGTCAAGAGGTTTTACAACAGGAACATGAATTACCTGAACAGAATACCCCAGTTTTTTAAGATTTTCTGATGCAACTATAACTTCAGCAAGAGTTTCACCGTTAGTAATAACAGTAACATCTGTACCATCTTCAATAACTTTTGCTTTACAGAAATCAAATTCGTAATTATCGTCAAAGATATCACAGACATTTGTTCTTGGAATTCTTATATACATAGGGCCGTAGTTTTCAGCTGCAAATTTTATAACCTGTTCACATTCCTTGCAATCAGCCGGAACAATAACAGCCATATTCGGAATACCACGCATCAATGAAACATCTTCCAAAGCCTGATGGCTTGCCCCGTCTTCTCCAACAGTAACACCGCCATGCGTTCCTATAACTTTTACATTAAATTCCGGATAACATACAGAATTTCTTATTTGATCGTATGTACGTCCTGTCGCAAACATTGCAAAACTCGCCGCAAATGGTATTTTACCGATAGAAGCAAGCCCTGCTGCCGTTGCAATCATATCCTGTTCTGCAATTCCACAGTTAAAAAATCTTTCAGGAAACTCTTTTGCAAATATTTGAGTTTGAGTTGAACATGATAAATCTGCATCAAGTACAACTATATCTTTGTTTGTTTTGCCAAGTTCAGCAAGAGTTTTCCCAAAAACTGTTCTAATAGATTTTCTTTCATTTTTGTTAATAATCATAAAATATCCTAAATACCCTACTTCTACATTATAGCATAAATAAATTTTATTCAAAATTGTAAACAAATTATCGTTTTTGTTAAGATTTATTAAAATTTTTCGAAATTTTAGCAATTTTTAATCTTGAGGGATATTTAAACAGTAGAATAAAAATATAGAAAATATTTTATTGAAAGGAAGAAATTAAATGATTCAAGCTCCAAATTACTTAAATCCTTACATGCAGCAGCCGGTCATTCCACAACAAACAACACCGGCACCAAATTACAATGCAGTAAAGATTGATGTTCACAATCCTTCAGTTAGTGCTCCGGGCGTTGGACAAGTTGCAATGAATGTACCTCAATATGCACAGCCGACAGCTCCATATTACAATTACCCGCAAGCACAATTATACAATTACCCGCAAGCTCCGGTTCAACCATATTATCAACCGGTCAGCATGCCGCAAATGCCTGAACAACAAATTGCTCAGCAGGCAGCTCCTCAAGTTGCTCCTCAAGTAGCACCACAACAAGTTCAACAGCAAAATATAAATGTTCCGCCTCCGGTTGTAACTCAAGAACCGGCAGCTCAACCTCAACAGCAGGCTCCGGCGGTTGAAGTAGTTCCACCTCAGCCAATGGCTCCACAAGTTGACTTAAACTCATTTATTGCTAAATTAACAAATCCTGATTATGAAGTTCAGGCAAATGCAATGGAAGAAATTGCAAATATGGTAAAAGATAATCCACAAAAAGCTACAGAATTACTTGATGAAAAAGTTGTTAATGCATTAAATACAATTATTAACGCAGATTCAAGCAAATTAGCCGGCCCGACTCCAGAACAGGTAGCAGCAAGACAAAAGCTAATGAAAGGTGAAAAACTTTCTGATGCTGACCAAAAATTAGCTAATACAATTACTCCGATGGAACAGGCTGAAAGAAACAAAAGCTATGCAATGTTTACATCTGCAATAATGCAAAAACTATTCGGTGAAGAAGTTGCGAAATTAACCGGTGCAACAGTTCCATTGACAGAACTTCCGGGAGCAGTAGCAGTTGTTGAACAATTGAAAAACAATCCTAACCCGATGGTTAGAACTTCCGCAATAGAAGCCTTAAGCTATATTCAACAACCTGCATACAAACAAGACTTGACAACATTATTTACAATAGCTAAAAATGATAAAGATAAAAATGTTCAAGAAGTCGCAGCAGCAGCATTAGCAAAACTTGAACAAGTTCCAGCTGACGTAAAAGCTCCTCAAGCTGAAACTCCAAAAGAACAGCAACCACAACAAACAAAAGCTGCATAATAATTTCTTTTTTTTAACTACATAACAAAAAACACACCTTGAAAAAGGTGTGTTTTATTTTAAAATTTCTTTTATATAGTTAAAATAATCATTATTTGAATAATTTTTTATTGTTTTAAGTAATTCTTCTTTTGTAATGAACCCCATTCTATAAGCAACTTCTTCAAGACACGCAATTTTTATCCCTTGATTTTCTTCAATTGTATGAACATATTGAGATGCCTGCAAAAGTGAATGATGAGTTCCTGTGTCAAGCCAAGCAAACCCGCGTCCTAAAAGTTCAACATTCAATTTGTTGTTTTTTAGATAAATATTATTCAAATCAGTAATTTCTAATTCGCCTCTAGCAGATGGTTTTAAGTTTTTTGCATACTCTACAACTTTATTATCGTAGAAATAAAGTCCTGTGACTGCATAATTGGATTTCGGTGTTTCTGGTTTTTCCTCAATAGAAACAGCTTTTCCTGAATTATCAAAGTCGACCACCCCAAACCTTTGCGGATCTTTTACATAATATCCGAATACAGTTGCGCCGCCATTTTGGTGAGTATTGTTTACAACACGTTTTAAAGTTCCGGAAAAACCATCACCATAAAAAATATTGTCACCTAAAACAAGTGCAACATTATCATCACCAATAAAATCTTCCCCAAGTATAAATGCTTGAGCAAGTCCATCAGGTGAAGGCTGTTCTTTATATGAAAATTTAACACCAAACTGGCTGCCATCACCTAAAAGCCGCTGGAAATTAGGCAAATCACCAGGAGTAGAGATTATCAATATATCTCTAATTCCGGCAAGCATTAAAACAGAAATCGGGTGATAAATCATCGGTTTATCATAAATTGGAAGCAGTTGTTTAGAAACCGCAATTGTACTTGGATGTAATCTTGTACCGGCACCGCCTGCTAATACTATACCTTTCATAAAATCTCTCCTTTTAGAGCTATTATACAATTTAAAGCCTCCCTTGTCAAAGGGAGGCTATGTTAATATTATATATTTCTCAACTCCAGATAATCATGCAATGCGACCTGCCAATTTCTACATAAACCGCCATTATCCATTACGCTAAATTTTGGACGTTTTGCTGGGCGGGGAAATCCTTCTGTTGTACAAGGTTTTAACCCCTCTCCCCAGCCCTCTCCCTCAAGGGGCGAGGGAGCTTGCCGATTATATTGTGCAAAAATCTCTTTGGCAAACCCATACCAGGTCGTAAATCCAGACCCGCAAACATGATATGTTCCATATGGTTTTGATAATAATTTTAAAATTCCGTTTGCAAGCTCAACTGTCCAAGTTGGACATCCAACTTGATCATCTACAACATTAATCTCATTTCTATCTGCTAATGCGAGCATTGTCTCAACAAAGTTTTTTCCATGATGACCATATAACCAGCTTGTTCTAACTACGTAATATTTTTCACAAAGACTTCTAACAGCTTCTTCACCTTCATATTTTGTTGCTCCGTAATTATTTATAGGATTTGGTAAATCTTCTGGAGTATATGGTTCAATACTTTCTCCATCAAAAACATAATCCGTAGAAATATAAACAAGTGTTATGCCGAGTTTTCCGCATGTTTCAGCGATATTTTCAGTACCTGTAACATTTATCAGTTCGGCTGTTTTCAAATCTTCTTCTGCTTTATCCACATTTGTATAAGCTGCGCAGTGAATAACCATATCCGGTCTAATATCATTTAAAACTTGATTAACTTGTTCTGCATTTGTTATATCCAATGTATCGACATCTGTTTCAATAACAAAAGCTCCAACATCTTCCAAAATCGGGCATAAATCTTGACCGAGCATTCCTTTTGCACCGGTTACTAATATTTTCATTATTTAATCTCCAATCTTCTTTTTAATTCAGGTAAAAATTTTTGCATTCCATAATCAAATTTTGAATCTAGAATATTTAAGGTTTCTTCTGTAAATGGTCTTTTCCTTTTAACATCGGCACACCATTTATTAACTTTTACCATATATTCTTCTCTTGATTTACAATGATAGTGTTTAATTTTAATTTTATTTGAAGTATTTACTTCAGTAAAAGGTCCTTCAACCTTTTTGAAATTTTCGTCAACAGCGCAGGCAAAATTTTTATAATAACAAAAATGAGGATTGTTAATAGAACGAACTTTTTTGGGATTAACAATAGATTTTACATGCCTGTTAATTGGAGTATTATCATCAGTATAAGTTCTAAAATAATTTGCTGTAATAAGCCCTCCATTTGCAGCCGGCGGAACTTCAAACCCGTTAGAGTCAAAAACCTGCCAATTAATCACGACAGCGGGATGTTTTTCATAATTTTTTAAAAATTCAGAAATAGAATTATTTTCCACCGGAAAAATAAATTCATCTAAATCAATAAATGCCATCCAGCGAGTTTGGTTTTTATACTTACAAATTGCATCACGGTATGCTTTATTTTGCATCTCAAACCCTGGTAAATAATGATAACAAACAATTCTTTTATCAATATATGGTTTCAGAATTTCTTTAACATTATCATCAGAACCGTTATCATAAATATAAAAACGTTCAACTCCAAGCATTCTATGGTATTCTATCCATTCTTTAATATATGGAGCCTCATTATATAAAATTGCCGTAACAGATAAATATACTTTAGGATTTTTATAGAATGTATCAATAATTTTTTGACACTTAGGCAATCTGGTATAGTTAAAACAATAATTAAATATTTTAAATTGTTTTAAAACTCTTTCGCCGCCTAAATAATCCTCATTGATAATTTTGTGTATTAAATCTTTAGTTCTGTTCCGCAATTTATTTAGATAGAACATTGTTTAGCCTCAATACTTTTCATCCAATCTTTATTATTCAAATACCAATCTATGGTAAGTTTTATGCCTTCTTCAAAAGTAACAGACGGCATCCAGCCAAGTTCGGATTGAACTTTGTCATTACAAATCGCATAACGTTTGTCATGCCCTAATCTGTCTTCAACATATTTTATAGATGTTTCATCCTTACCCATTGCATTAAGGATAAGATGGGTAATTTCCATATTTGTTTTTTCATTATGACCGCCAATATTATAGACTTGCCCTACTCTGCCTTTGTGCAAAACTGTATCAATTGCGGCACAATGGTCATAAACATATAACCAATCTCGAACATTCATTCCGTCTCCATACACTGGAACTTTTTTATCTTTCAACAGTTGGGAAATAAAATATGGTATTAATTTTTCAGGATATTGATAAGGTCCGTAATTATTTGAACATCTGGTTGTCAAAACAGGAGTTTTATAGGTTTCATAATATGCTCTAACCAACATATCGGCACTTGCTTTTGATGCTGAATATGGACTGTTTGGAGCAAGTGGTGTCGTTTCTGTAAAATAACCGGTTTTACCTAAAGTTCCATAGACTTCATCTGTTGAAACTTGTAAATATCTTTCTATTTTAAATCGTTTTGCGGCTTGTAAAAGATTTAATGTACCCTGAACATTTGTTTCTATAAAAATTTCCGGATGTTTAATGGAATTATCTACATGAGATTCTGCTGCGAAATTAACAATTGCATCAACCTGTTCTACAATTTGCGGAACAAGATTTTTATCACAAATATTTCCATGAATAAATGTATAATTAGGATTGTCTTTAACATCATTAAGGTTTTCAATATTACCACAATATGTTAAAGCATCAAGGTTTATAATTTTATAATCAGGATGCTCTTTCAGCATTCTTCTTACAAAACAACTTCCAATAAAGCCTGCGCCGCCTGTGACTAAAATTGTTAACATTTTAATTTTCCTTTCTCTGTTTACCAAATGAAGAACAGATGACAAGAAGACAAGATGACAAGCTATTTACATTGAAATTACTCATCTGCATTCTCCATAAGTTTATTCCTCAAAGAATTTATCCTTTTTGTTAATACTTTATTTCTTTCATGAATTTTATTCAAATTCTCTAAAAACTTTAATTCTTCACATATAGTCAATATTACATCAACTTCATCTAAAGATGCAGCAGCTATATTTAAAAAATGAGAAAAATCTTTTGCAGATGATCTGCATTTACCTTCTGCAATATTTAACGGAACCGACACCATAGCTCTTTTTAATTGACTTTTTAAATTATATTCTTCTGATTTTGGCAAATTATCGGCAAGATTATAAATATCTTTTAATATATCAATACTTTCTTTCCAAATCTCAAGTTTTTTATACATTAAATAGCCTGACCTCCTGCCTTCCTGACTTCTAAACAAAAGTCTTTTAAAGACTTTTGTGTTTTATCTTTTTCTGACAAAATCGGCTCAAAATCAATTTCCCAATCTATATTTATATCTTTATCACACCAGAGTATTCCTCTGTCTGCATGCGGATTATATTCACCGCTTGCTTTGTAAAGAAGTTCTGCCTTATCAGAAAGAACAACAAATCCATGTGCAAAACCTTCAGGAATATATAACATTTGTTTATTATCTTCTGAAAGTTCAACTTTAACATACTGCCCGAAAGTTTCGGATTTTGGACGAATATCAACCGCAACATCATAAATTCTTCCGCGCCCGCATCTTACAAGTTTTGCCTGTCCGTATGGTGCTTCTTGGTAATGCAAACCTCTTAATACATGTGCTGTTGATTTTGAATGATTATCCTGATTAAATTCAACATCAATTCCGTTTGCAAAAAACTCAGATTTCTTATAAGTTTCCATAAAAAATCCGCGATTATCACCGAAAACTTTTGGTTTAACTAAAATAACATCTTTTATTCTTTGTCTTTCAAATTCAAATGGCATAGTTCTCTCCTATATTGATTATATAATAAAAAACATACTTTAGCCAGAGTGGTAATGGATTTATTTTAAAAGATGGTTTAAATAATTTTGTAGAGAGGATATTTACATGAAAAAATTGTTAACATTACTAATATTAATGATACCGCTAACAGGAGCTGCTATGGAAAACAAAATTAAATTTGACGGAGAAAATTATAATTTATCTGTGAACACCGAAAATGGATATAATTATTATCCCAACGGCGAAAATTCTGACAATTGGCATTCTAAAATAAGTATAAATAATCTCCCAACAGAAACCAATCCGACAGAAGCATCCGCTGAATTTGCACATACTATTCAATCAGAGCATCCAGGAGCTTCAGTTCTTGTGTATCCTGAAGCCGGAATGGTCGGATATATTACACCTTCAAAAGATTTTTTTGAATATAACACTGTCTCTTTTAAAAAAGGCAAAAAAGGAATTGACAAATTTATTTACTCAAAAAGATTTTATTCAGAAGAAAATGGTGGTTTGGAAGGAGCACGAAAAGCCGCAATAGATTTTGCAGAGAAAAATAACAAAAAATATATGGAACTTGTTGATAAAACAGCACCGAAATATAAATTTGATTAATATCTGATAATTATCAGAATAATCATTTTATTCTATTTTGACATCATGAAAATTTACCAAGGATAATCATCCTTAATTTCCCATCCATCCATCATAATAACGGCAGCACAGCTATCCCCCGGTGCATAATGATCAGGAGCCGGAGAATCTTTATAACAACCGCCGGTACGTATAGGTCCTTTTAATAAATTGTCTCTTGTTATTTTGTTAGAAAAAGGAACAGTGCCATCAGCTCCAAAAGGCAAAAATCTGGGTTTACTTTTATCTTGTAATGTAAAAGTAAAAACATCTTTACCCAGTATTGGAATATCCGGATTATTAACATAAATTTTAACATCTATATAACCATATGGATGCCAATAAAACCACCATGCAGTTGCAGAACCCGGATTTATAAGCACATAACCGGAGGTTTTACTGGGTTCAGATTTTGGATTACCTAATAACCTAGATCTCTGTATACCAGAACATTTGGCAATAGAATTATGAGGACAAGATGCAGCTTTATTAAATTTAACATAAGGTTCAATATATTGTTGAACCCACAAAGTAACACCATCTATTCCTGAATAATCCCAATTGGCACCATTTTCGGCAACTCCCATTTGGAGAGCCTGATTAAGCTCAGAATAAGATTTTTTCAATGTAATTGCAACCCGTTTTTTCTGATGGCTCTCAACCCAACCTGGAATAACAAGCACCGCCACAATACCGATAATGCCAAGGGTGATTAGGACTTCCGCTAGAGTGAAGGCACATTTCCCCCTCCCTATTTGAGGGGAGGGGGTTAGGGGGTGGGTTTTATCAGTCTTTAAGCCGTTAAGACGATAGGTCGATAAGTTCTTATCGTGTGCTACGCACACAAAACATGTTCCCTCTCCTGTGGGGAGGGCTAGGGAGGGGGCTGGTTTGAGATCCTTCGCTTTGCTCAGTATGACGAAAATTTTACACCATAACCAGTTCAAAATCCTTGCTAAATGGCTTTCGGGGGGGGGGCGATGTGTGAAGTTTTATTAAACATATATTTACCTCCTTAGTTGCTCAGATGGGAAGAAGATGACAAGCCAGAAACTTATTTTTGTGCGAAGCACCTTTAATAGCCTGACCTCTTGACTTCCGTTCTTCCAAGCATCAATTCTTCTTCTAACCCATTATTTACTATTTTTCGCAGTTTGTCAA
>CATLEG010000009.1 GCA_949915775.1 uncultured Candidatus Melainabacteria bacterium
AGAAAACTCGAAAGGTGGTGTATTATGTAAAACTTTATATATTTTATGGTAAAATAAATTTATGAAAAAAATACTTATACAGATAATTTTTATATTATTAATAGTTTCAATATCTTTCGTTTTTAAAACATTAGCTTCAAGTGATAAATTAGAACAAGATGCTATTGATGTACAACTGGAAAAATGTATTGAAAAAGATTATTCGACTTCGGGTATGAATAAATGCGTTTATGCTGCAATTGATGCCAGGCTTGAACAAATTTCTATTTATTCAAATATGATCAAGAAAGAATTATCTAAGGAACAATTTACTGTATTTGTTGAGGCTCAAAAAGCATGGGAACATTATTATGAAATAGAGAAAAAGCTAATAGTAGAAACTGTATATAATAAAGAAGAAGGAACTATTCATACTAATATTGCAGCCGGAATGTTACAAAATCTAGCTAAACAAAGGGCTTTATATTTGAAAAGTTATTTATATGAAGTGAAAGAGTAATAAATTTATTTTACCTTATTAAACTTATTTATAATGAAATTTTGTGTATTAGCTTAATAAGGAGAAAAATATGACTAAAGAAAATTTTGAAAAAGCTCTTGAATTTTTATTCCCGCCTGAAGGCGGGTATGTAAATAATAAACATGACAGAGGTGGACCTACAAATATGGGGATTACGCAGTCCACATTTAATTCTTATCGAAAACGAAAAGATTTGCCATACAAAGATGTTAAGAACATTACAAGAGAAGAAGCAAAAGCTATTTATTATGATGATTATTGGAAGGTATCGGGTGCAGATAAAATATCAGATCCAAATATGGCTGTTGCTATGTTTGATACTGCAGTACTACATGGACCCGGAACTGCAAAAATATTTTATAATCAAAGTAATGGTGATTTAAATAAATTTCTCGAAATAAGACAAAAGAGTTATGATAAAATTGTTGCTAATGATCCTGAACAAAAAATATTTTATAATGGGTGGAATAATAGAGTTAATAATTTAAGAAATAGTATAAAAAATAACAAGTTTTCTGATAACAATTCTAATTCAATAGGTCACGAACCTTCCAATTTACTTAAAATAGGTATTGAAATGAATGTGGATAATTATGGTAATCCGATTTTTACACCTCAAGAAATCGGAAATATGTCAAGAGACGAATTTGAACGCAATTTTCCAATAATTGAACAACAATTAAAAGAGGGATTAATAAGACCACAATCCGAACAGCCTAAAGACTATTCAAATTACAAAAATCCCGAAACGGGCACTGAAAAAATCTATACACGAGAAGATATTTCAAAAATGTCAACAGATGAATATTCCAAGAATGAAAGAGAAATTTATGCCCAAATGAATAGTATCGGTATACCATATAAAAATGATTTACCATCAAATGTTAAAACACATGAAAAAGAAAAAAGTTATCCAACATCTTCATCAGATGGTAAATGGGTAACAATCAATGGTAATCATGTTTTAATAAAAGATTAACCCTATCTGCACCTCGAAAAAATGAAAAAGAGAATTTGGGCAGAAAAAGTTTAAAAAGTTGCGAAAAAATGATGAGAAAAATTCTCTTAAAAAATAAGCATAGCAAAAACCGCCCACTGTGGACGGGTTTTCAAATTTGTATCTGATTCTCAGTTTATGGACTGAAAAACTAATAGGGATTTGTCTTGGTCGCTCGCGTGTAACGGCAATTCCGCGTTTTGCTCATGTGTTTTTCAACACAAACGCAAAAACGCTCCAGCCTCAGCTCGCTCCCGCTGAACCCGAAAAAGAGTCTTCAAATCCAACCATTACATAAAATTAAAGTCCGCCAACCATAAAGGTTATCGGACTTTAATTCGGAGTAATAGGGATTTGAACCCTAGATGCAGATTGCTCCACATAACACCTTAGCAGGGTGCCGCCTTCAGCCACTCGGCCATTACTCCGCATGAGTATATTTATATAATAACATAAATATTTTTTTAGTAAATATCTATTGACCACTTTCTTTTGTTAAGTTAAAATGTTTTATAGAGAGGTCTTAATATGATTGAAATGAAAGTTATGGGCATTGCCCTTGATACCAGAACTGGTTCACCTATTGTTGTTTTACATGACAAAGAAAATAGAAAAGCTTTACCTATTTGGATTGGATCTGCTGAAGCCAGTGCCATTATTAGGAAAATCGAAAATCTTAATGTTTCTCGGCCGATGACTCATGATTTAATTATTAATATAATTGAAAAAACAGGTTATAAATTAGATAAAATTGAGATTAATAATGTTGAAAAAGATACTTATTATGCAAATTTGACACTTATTAACGATAATGGTGAAATTCTTGAAATAGATTCTCGTCCATCTGATGCAATTGCTGTCGCAATTAGAGTTGATGCTCCTATTTTTGTTACGGCTAATGTTATTTCTAACGGGTCTGTTTCTACTGATTCTGCTAAAGATGAAGAAGAAGCTCAAGAGTTTAAGAAGTTTGTTCAAAGTATTAAGCCGTCAGACTTTGCAAAATTAATGAAAGATAATGAACATCACGAAAGTGATCAATAATATTACAATTGTTACAAAAATTTTAAAACTTGAAATTGCATGATGGTTTCAAGTTTTATTTTATATATGAATACTATTAAACCAATTCAGCAAAATAATATTTATAAAGTTAATCCTGTTAATTTGATCGAAAATAGAAAACAAAATGATCGGATGAGTTTATTTGAGCGGCAAGATAATAATATTTTTAACTTAAATCATCCAAAAGTCTCTGGCAGTGAAACTCAAGCGAGAAGTTTAGATTTTCTTGCTTAATATTACTTAATATTTTGGAAGTTTTGGGCAATTTTTTGACAATAATATACTTTATATAATTACAGGGAAAAGGGGTAATTATGTCATTAAATATTGGAAAAATTTTAGGAATAGGTCAAGCTCAAGCTGTAACAAATCCTTATCGCGTTGATAGGGCGCCGGAAAATTTTGTAAAAAAATCTTTTGAGTTTGGACAGGCAAATCCAAACCGTCCGGAATCCAGAGATGATATTAACGGAAAAAACTTATACTGTTTAGCTTAACAAGAAATTATTTTTTGTATTAGTGCTATAAATCAGATTTATAGCATTAAATTGCGGGGTAAAAGAATAAATCTTTTGCTCTTTTTTCTTGAAACTGCAAAGACCTATGGCTTTTTCGTCTTCTTTGAACAAATTTTTAATAAATTCCATAATACACATCCTTTTATTTTTATTGTATAATTCGATTAAGGAGCGTGTCGCTCCACCCGCAGGGGTAATAATAGTTTAATGAATTTTGTTGCTAAGTCAAAAAAGGAGGTATATTATGGCTAAAATTACTAAGGATATGAACATTATGGATATTGTACAACAGTGTCCTGAAAGTGTTGCAGTGTTTCAAAAATATGGTTTAGGATGTATTGGATGTGCAGCTGCTCACTTCGAAAATTTGGAAGCAGGGGCTAAAGTTCATGGATTTGATCCTGACGCAATGGTTGCGGATATTAATGCCTTGATCGAAGAATAGAAAATTTATTTTGCCGGTAAAGTTTGAAAAACTGTTGCCGGCAATTTTAATAACTTCAAATTTCCTAAAGATTATCTGGTTAAGTTTTAATGGTTTGTTTAATTAATAATAAAAACATTAGAATTATTAAGAAAAATTTACAAAAGCCTAAAAAGTTCTCTTATTAGGCTTTTTTGATAATATTGATAAATATTGAAAGTGTGCTATGTTTATAAAAACAACGTATTTAAAAAGTGGAAAATTTTGCTTTGAATATATCAAAACCCCTTGCAATCAAATATTTTCCAAGTATGATTATAAAAGTGCACGCATGTGCATAATGCCGAAATTTGAAAAGGAAAACAAATGTCAAAAGATGTAATAGAATTAGAAGGTACTATTTTAGAGGCTATGCCGAACGCTATGTTTCGCGTAAAACTCCAAAATGATCACGAAATCCTTGCCCATATCTCAGGTAAAATAAGAAAAAATTTTATTAGAATTTTGCCGGGTGATAAAGTTAAAGTAGAAATGACCCCATACGATTTAAGCAGGGGAAGAATAACATTTAGATTAAAATAATTACATCTAAAATTTGAAAGTACATCTCACAAAATTATAAAGGAAAAAACAATGAAAACTAGATCATCAGTAAAACCAATGTGTGACAAATGCAAAGTCATCAGAAGAAAAGGCAGAGTTGCCGTAATTTGTGAAAACCCTAAACACAAACAAAGACAAGGGTAGTTCAGAAGGCAAGATGACCGGATGGCAGGAAGGCAAGCATTTTAACGAAGATAGCCTGACCTCTTGACCTCTGTTTCTCTGAACTTCTGTTATAAATTAGTCCAATCGACAGACTTAAAACGGTCGATGGTGAGGAAGTATTTAACCCTCATACCAAAAAAAATCTAACACCAGGGGCAAATGCTAATGTGAAACTTATTTAGAATATTTGTCCGAAAGCCAAAAGAAAGGAAAAAGAAAAATGGCAAGACTTGTAGGGGTAGATTTACCTCGTAACAAAAGAATGGAAATCGCGTTGACATATATTTATGGCATCGGACCAACAAGAGCAAAAAAAATTCTTGAAGCAACAAATATTTCACCTGATTTAAGAACAGATGATTTGACAGATGAAGATATTAAAGTTTTAAGAAACGAATTAGCTAACTATCACATTGAAGGTGACCTTCGTCGTGAAGTTACAATGCATATTAAACGTTTACAAGAAATCGGCTCATACAGAGGTATGAGACATAAACGTAACCTTCCATGCCGCGGACAAAGAACTAAAACAAATGCTAGAACAAGACGCGGTAAAAAAGGTATGGCTATTACCAAAAAGAAAACAGCTTAAGATAATTAAAACATAAAGGAAAACAAAAATGGCAAGACCAGTAAAAACTAAGAAAAAAGAAAAAAAGAATGTATTGCAGGGTGTTGTACATATTCAATCAACATTTAACAATACAATCGTAACTTCTACTGATACACAGGGTAATGCTATTGCTTGGGCAACAGCAGGTGCTTCAGGTTTTAAAGGAGCAAGAAAAGGTACTCCGTTTGCAGCTCAATCAGCAGCTGAAATGGTAGCTAAAAAATCAATTGACCAAGGTATGAAAAAAGTTGAAGTTCATATCAAAGGACCTGGTTCAGGTAGAGAAACTGCAATTCGTGCAATTCAAGCTGCTGGATTGGAAATTACATTGATTAAAGATGTAACTCCTATTCCTCACAACGGATGCAGACCACCTAAAAAACGTAGAGTATAATTGAGGGCAAGAAGTTCGGAAGGCAAGAAGGCATGCTGATTAACGAAAAATAGCCTGACCTCTTGACGTCTGTACCTCCTGACCTCCAACGGGGGCTTATCTTAAGCCAAAAAGATAAACCATAGATGCCCCGAAAAGAAAAGGAGAAAATAATGGCTAGATATACAGGACCAAATAATAAACTATTTAGAAATAAAAAAGTAAAAGATTTGTCAAACAGAAAATTAACTACTTCTATGAGACAAACAGCATCAGGACAACATGGTGCAGTTAGAAAAAAACTTTCTGAATACGCACTTCACCTGGCTGAAAAACAAAAAATCAGATTTACATATTTAGTATCAGAAAAACAGTTTGCTAAATATTACTCAGAAGCAGCAAGAAGAAAAGGCGTTACAGGTACAATTCTTCTTCAATTGTTAGAATCTAGATTGGATAACGTTTTATTCAGAGCCGGTTTAGGTATTACACGTAAACAAACAAGACAAATCGTTAACCATGGTCATGTTCTTATTAATGATAAGAAAGTTGATATTCCATCATATCTTGTTAAAGCAGGCGATGTAATTACTATCAAATCAAAAAGCGCAGCATTCTTGAAATCAGTTACAGAATTGATTGATATGGCTTGTGCTCCAGCTTGGATGACAATTGATAAAGAAGCTTTGAAAATCACTTTCGATAGAATTCCTGAAAGAGAAGAACTTGATCCTGAATTCAAAGAACAACTTGTAATTGAGTATTACTCTAAATAATGGAAGACAAGAAGTTCGGAAGACAAGAAGGCAAGTAATTTTCTGAAAATAACCTGACCTCTTGACATCTGTTCTTCCTGTCATCTAAATAAAATAGTTAACAAAAAACTAGGAGAAAAACATGGAATTAAAAATTAAAAATGTTAATACAACAACAAGTTCTGACGGTTCACAATACGGCAAATTCGTAATTGAACCATTAGAAAAAGGTTTCGGTACTACAATCGGAAACTCTTTAAGACGTGTGTTACTTTCAAGTCTTGAAGGAACTGCTGTTACTTCTGTAAGAATTGAAGGTATTACTCATGAATACACTGCAATTCCTGGTGTATTGGAAGATGTTATTGATGTAATGCTTAACCTAAAAGGCTTAGTTGTAAAAACCGATTCCAAAGAACCTCAACATTTGAGAATAGATGTTGATAGACCGGGTGCGGTTCTAGCAAGTGATATTCAGTTACCAGCTGGTGTTAAAGTTGTTAACCCTGACTGGTTAATTTGTACAGTTGCAGATGGCGGCAGCTTCCATGCTGATATTGTTGTTGAAACTGGTAAAGGTTATGTCGCACATGATGTACCTAGAGATTCTAAAGGTGTATCAATTGATGTTCTTCCAATCGATGCAACATTTATGCCAATCAAACGTGTAAGCTATAATGTTGAAAGCACTCGTGTTGGAGATTCTATTGATTTTGATAAATTAACTTTGGAAATATGGTCAAATGGTTCAGTAGATGTAACAAATGCATTAAGCTATGCTTCAAATCTTTTAATTGAACACTTTATGCAAATTTCAGCAATCACAGGTCAGCCAGTAATAGCACCTTCAATGGTTACAGAAGAAGTTGATGAAGATGAAGCTGAAAAAACAACTATGACTATAGAAGAACTTGAACTTTCAGTAAGAGCATATAATTGCTTGAAACGTGCAAGCATTAATTCTATGAGTGAATTATTGAAAAAATCAGAACATGATTTATTAAATATTAAAAATTTCGGTAAAAAATCATCAGATGAAGTTATCGAAAGACTTCACCACTTTGGTTTAGATTTAGCTCCAAACCCTGAAGTGGAAGAAGAAGTTTAATTTTGAAGGCAAGAAGTTCGGAGGGCAAGAAGGCAAGCCGTTTACATATAAAATAGCCTGACCTCTTGACATCCTGACCTCTGGTCCTCATAAATAGTAATAATAACAATAAAATATAAAGGACAAAAAAATGAGACACCAAACTAAAAAACATACGCTAGGAAAAGCAAAGGATCAACGTGATGCTTTGTTGCGTTCTTTAGCTACTGAACTTTTTGTACACGGTGAAATCAAAACAACTATGGCGAGAGCAAAAGCTTTGAAACCATATGCTGAAGAAATTATCACCCTTGCAAAAAGAGGCGACCTTCATGCTCGTCGTCAGGCTGCTAAATTCATTTTTGACAAAGAAACAGGCAAATTTATGGATTTAGCAACTGGAGAAGTTTTTGAAGCACCTGTTGCTGATAAAAAATTAGCAGAAGAAACAGTTTTAAGAAAACTTTTCGTTGTTATCGGTAAAAAATATTCAGATCGTCAAGGCGGTTATACAAGAATATTTAGATTACCTCCAAGACGCGGTGACGCTTCTGAAATGGCTTTAATCCAGTTGGTATAAGCCATGCGTTATACGCTTCAAGTTCAGTATATCGGGAAAAATTATGCTGGAAGTCAAATCCAATTTGAGAATGGCAGGGAAATTGAAACTCCGACAATACAAGGAGAACTTGAAAAAGCACTTTGTAAATTGAAAATCGGCGGATTTCCCGCTGAAAATAAAATCCGGCAAGTTAGAACAGTCTTTTCCGGACGAACAGACAGAGGTGTAAATTCAGTTGGACAGGTAATTCATTTTGATACTGACAAATCTATTGTTGCTTCAAAGTTTGTCTATCAGTTGAATGAAATACTTCCAAAAGATATTTCTGTCAGTGACTTGAAAAGTGTTGATGATAGTTTTCATGCTCAAAAGTCGGCAAAACGCAGATATTACAGATATGTTTTTGTTAATCGTAAATATAAAAATGCGTTTGATGGCGATTTAATGAGAGTGAAATTCGACATTAACATTGAAAGAATGAATAAAGCCCTAAGTTATATTTTAGGCGAACATGATTTCTCAAGTTTCAAAAGTTCCGGAACGCTAAACCCGAGCAAAGTCTGTTTTATTGAAAAAGCTGTTGCAATGCGTGATGGTGATAAAGTGATTATTGATATTGTTGGAAACAGGTTTCTATATAATATGATAAGAACAATTGTCGGTACTCTTCTAGAAATAGAAGGGCATAATCGTTCGGCTGACCATATGTTAGAAGTTTTAAAAGCTTGTGACAGACGTAAAGCGGGACAAACAGTCAGTCCGTACGGGTTGACATTGATGAAAGTAGAATACTAAAACTATCACTTTGATAATATATTAATATAGCTATCAAAGTGGGCGAAAAAAGAAGGATAAGATATGAAAACATATTCAGCAAAACCTCTTGAAGTTGAAAGAAAATGGTATTTAATCGATGCTGAGGGCGAAGTTCTTGGCAGATTGGCTACCAGAATTGCTAATATTTTAAGAGGAAAAAATAAACCTGAATACACACCTAACGTTGATACAGGTGATTTTGTTATTGTAATCAACGCTGAAAAAGTTGTAGTTTCAGGTA
This sequence comes from uncultured Candidatus Melainabacteria bacterium, assembly GCA_949915775.1. Classification (GTDB taxonomy): domain Bacteria; phylum Cyanobacteriota; class Vampirovibrionia; order Gastranaerophilales; family Gastranaerophilaceae; genus Stercorousia. The sequence continues at coordinate 8,740 of CATLEG010000009.1, forward strand.
AAAAAGAAACTGATAAAATTTATTACCACCACACTGGTTTCCCTGGTGGATTGAAATCAGCTAGCGTAAAAGAATTACGTGAAAAAGATGCAAGACTTTTAATTGAAAAAGCAGTTAAAGGAATGTTGCAGCATAACACTTTGGGTGATACTCAATTCACTAAATTAAAAGTTTACAACGGATCTGAACATCCGCACGCAGCACAAAAACCAATCGTTTTGGAAAAGGAGGCTAAATAATGTCTAATAATGAAATTATGGCTACAGGACGTAGAAAAACCTCTATCGCAGTTGTTAAACTTGTAAAAGGTAAAGGCAGAATTTTTGTTAACGGTAAAACTTTGAAAAACTATATCGGTAACAGACCTGCTATCGAAATGTTAGTATATAGACCTTTAGTATTAACTGATAATCAAGAAAAATATGATGTGAAAGTAAAAGCAGTAGGCGGCGGTGTTGTTGCTCAATGCGGTGCTATCAGACATGGTATTTCAAGAGCGTTGGTTAAAGCTAATGAAGAATACAAAAACGTATTACGTTTAGAAGGCTTATTAACTCGTGATCCACGTGTTAAAGAACGTAAAAAATACGGCCGCAAACGTGCAAGAAAACGTTTCCAATTCTCAAAACGTTAATTTTCAAATTATCAAAGACCGGTTTTACCGGTCTTTTTTGTATGAATAAAAATGATTAAATAGATAATTGTTTATGCGTGTGATATGGTTAAGACTTTTTCAATTATTCATTCTCTTATTTTCTTTTTTAACTAATTTTTTTAGCTGAGATTTTGTATCTTTATCTATCCGAAAAGATTCACACATTTTTTGAATAGATTTATTGTATGTCCAAACATCAAGTTTTGATACATTCAAATACTCCAAAGTTTTATCAGGAAATTTTACCATACATACAGAAAGTGCCCAGGCAGTACCCATTCTTGCGTAGTATCTGTCATCATTAAATTCATCAATTTTTTGTAAAACTTTATCAATATATTCTTCATCTATAAAATGCGAAAGACACATTATAAAAGCAAAACGTTTTTCAAATTCTTTAGTGGAATTAAAATATGATTGAATAAATTTCCAAACTAATTCTTTGTTTTTCTTTGTGAATTTTAATCCACCGCAAAAACAATCACAAACAGACCAGTTATCTATTTTAGGTACAAAATTTTTTATATATTCAAGAATTTTTTCAGGATTATCTTTAATTAATCCGATAATCATTCCTTGAATCATTGTTTCTTCCATATATTCACAATTTTTGCAATCTAGGATAGTTTGCCAGTTTTCGTCAGAATATAAATCTTTTGCAATTTTTCGCAAAGTTGGAAGTCTTACTCCTAACACATTGTCAATGTTTGGAATTAATGAGGCTGAAAATTTTTTGTAATCTTTTTCTGATTCTTTTAATAATCTGGTTTTTAAATCCATTATATTTTACCCAAAAGTATTGCGGCATGTGCTTCTATTGCAAGTTCTTGTCCAACTGCATCCATTTTTTCATTAGTTTTAGCTTTTATTGATATGAATTCTGTTTCTAAAATATCAGAAAGCACTTCTTTCATCTTTGGAATATATGGCATCATTTTAGGACGCTGTGCAATAATATTACTGTCAAGATTAATTATTTTATAACCTTTTTCTTTAATTAGTTTATACACTTTTTTTAAAAGCAGCGTACTGTCTATGCCTTTGTAAAGGTTGTCTGTATCAGGGAAAAGTGTTCCGATATCTGATAAACAAAGTGCACCAAGCATTGCATCAATTATCGCATGAATTAAAACATCAGCATCAGAATGGCCCAAAAGTCCTTTTTCGTGTGTAATTTTAATTCCGCCTATTATTAAATCGCGCCCTGTAGTAAGTTTGTGAATATCGTAACCTAGTCCTATTCTGTACATATTTCCTCTCTTTTTTACTTATTATTACACGAAATTTTATATTTATCAAAAATTTTTCATGTTCATGATACAATTTCCCTATAAAAGGATGATGATTAGTAAGAAAAAAAGGAGAAAAATTACTATGACAGAAAAACGAGTATGGTTATTCAGAGAGGGTAATGCCGATATGCGCAATTTACTTGGCGGTAAAGGTGCTAACCTTGCTGAAATGACTAATTTAGGACTACCTGTTCCTCCGGGATTAACAATCACTACAGAAACTTGTATGGATTATATTAACCACGGAAATAAAATGCCTGAAGGTTTGATGGATGAAGTTAAAGCAGCATTGAAAGATGTTGAAGCTCAAACAGGCAAAAAATTCGGTGACAGCCAAAACCCGCTTTTGGTTTCAGTTAGATCAGGTGCAAGACTTTCTATGCCAGGTATGATGGAAACAATTTTGAACCTTGGTTTGAACGACGAAACTGTTGAAGCAATGATTAAATTAACTAACAATCCAAGATTTTGCTATGATTCATACAGAAGATTTTTGACTATGTTTGGTTCTGTTGCCTGGGATATGGACAGACAAAAATATTTCGAATCAGAAGTTGAAAAAGTTAAAGAACGTGAAGGCGTTAAAGAAGATACAAAAATTTCAGCAGAAGGCTGGAAATCTTTAATCCCTGTATACAAAAAAGTTATCAAAGAAGTTACAGGTAAAGAATTCCCACAAGATCCATACGTTCAATTAGAAGAAGCTATCGAAGCAGTATTCAGATCTTGGAATATTCCTCGTGCAGTTGCTTATAGAAATATGAATAAAATCGACCACAATTTCGGTACTGCTGTTAACGTTCAAACAATGGTATTCGGAAACATGGGCGATGATTGTGCTACAGGTGTTTCATTCACTCGTAACCCTGCTACAGGCGAAAACAAATTCTATGGCGAATATTTGACTAACGCTCAAGGTGAAGACGTTGTTGCAGGTATCAGAACTCCGAAACCTATCGCTGAATTAGAAACTGAAATGCCTGACTTATACAGACAATACGTTGATATTGCGAAAAAACTTGAATTAGGCTATAAAGATGTTCAAGATATGGAATTTACAATCGAAAAAGGTAAATTGTGGATTTTGCAAACTCGTAACGGTAAAAGAACAGCCGCAGCTGCTATCAGAATTGCTGTTGAAATGGAAAAAGAAGGTATTATCACAAAAGAAAGAGCAATCCAACTTGTTGATCCTTACAGTGTAAACCAAATTCTTTTACCTTGCTTTGATTCTAAAGCAATGGCAGATGCTCACAAGATTTGTACCGGTGTAAACGCATCTCCGGGTGCTGCTGTTGGTAAAATCGTATTTGATACAGAAGAAGCAGCTCAACGCGGTGAAGCAGGCGAAAAAGTTATCCTTGTTCGTGTAGAAACTTGTCCTGATGATATTCATGGTATGGCTGTTTCTCAAGGTGTTTTAACATTACGCGGCGGCGCAACTTCTCACGCAGCAGTTGTTGCTAAAGGTATGGGTAAACCTTGCGTTTCAGGCTGTGAAGACTTGAAAATCGACCTTGCAAACGAAACATTAACAGGATGCGATGGAAAAGTTTACCACAAAGACGAAATTATCTCACTTGACGGTGGCAAAGGTATCGTTATGGAAGGCGCTGTTAAACTTGTAGAAGCTCAAATTGATGATAACTGGAACACATTCTTCTCTTGGGTTGACGAAATCAAGAGAATGAAAGTTGAAGCTAATGCTGATACTCCTAAAGATATCGAAAACGCGTTGAAATTCGGTGCTGAAGGTGTTGGTCTTTGCCGTACAGAACACATGTTCATGGATCCAGACAGACTTCCTTGGGTTCAAAAAATGATTATTGCGGGAACTCCTGAAGCAAGAAAAGAAGCTTTAGCTAAACTTCTTCCAATGCAGTATTCAGACTTCTATGCAATGTTTAAAGCACTTGGCGACAAACCTCTTACAGTTCGTTTATTAGATCCGCCGCTTCATGAATTCTTACCTTCTAAAGAAGATTTAATCGCTGAAGTTGCAACTCTTAAAGCTCAAGGCAAAGATGCTTCTGAAAAAGAAGAAATGCTTCATATCGTTGAAGGCTTATCTGAATCTAACCCGATGATGGGATTACGCGGATGCCGTTTAGGTTTGACTTATCCTGAAATCAACGAAATGCAAGTAAGAGCAATCTTTGAAGCTTGCTGTGACTTGAAACGTGAAGGCGTTGCGGTTAAACCATGGGTAATGATTCCTTTAATTGGTCACGTTAACGAACTTAAAACAGCTAAAGACATTTTAGTTCGTGTAGCAAGAGAAGTCATGGTTGAAAAAGGTACAGAAGTTGAGTACAAATTTGGTACAATGATTGAAATTCCTCGTGCAGCTTTAACTGCAGATGAAATCGCTGAATATGCAGAATTCTTCTCATTCGGTACAAATGACTTAACTCAAATGACATTCGGTTATTCTCGTGATGATGCTGAAGGTAAATTCTTGAACAGATACGTTGAACAAAAAATCTTACCTTCTAATCCGTTCGAAACATTAGACCAAAAAGGTGTTGGACAGTTAATTGAAATGTCTATGGAAAAAGGTAAATCAGTAAATCTATCGCTTGTCGGCGGTGTTTGCGGCGAACATGGCGGCGATCCTGATTCAGTAAAATTCTGTGATAGAATCGGATTGAATTACGTATCTTGTTCACCGTTCAGATTACCGCAGGCAAAACTTGCAGCAGCTCAAGCGGTTGTTGAATCAAGAAAATTGGTTCATGCCTAGGAGCGTAGCGCGAGCAGAGGGCGAGACTTGTTGACAAAATGGCAAAGCCATTGTAGACAACAATCGAGACCCGTTAAGCGCGAACGAGTAAGAAGCCGCTTCACCCGCCATATTGGGTTTTGGAAATAAAGTTCAATATCGGTAGGGAAAAAGCTTAATCGCTTACAAATAATACAAAGACGGAGTTTTTAAACTCCGTCTTTGTTTGTATATAGAAAAATATATTATAATAAGTTATCTAAATATATGAATTATCCGGTTAAGTTTTAATTTTTAATAACGTTTTATGCAAAAAAGGAACTCAAAAGAGTTCCTTTTTCAAGGTTAGTTAAGGTTAGGAGTTAATTATTATTATACGTATTCAGGTTTCCATCGTTTAACTTCTTCGCTTTCAGCTTGTTTACAAGCTTCATATTCTTGATCTAGAAGTTTTAGTTGAGTTTCTAATTTTTGTTTTTCAGCCTGGATTTGTTTTTCCTGTTCATTCAAGAGTTTTTGTTCTTGTTTTCCCATTCTTTCTCGTTCCTGGTCATACATATTTTTGAAAATCCAGTTCTGATACATCTGTTGATATTGAGGGTTACCCATTTGCTGCATTTGCATTCCAATCATAGGTCCCATCATCTGCATTTTTTGCTGCGCACCGAATAATGCACCATTGTGTGCATATTGCATGAACATCAACTGACGACCAAACATTGAACATGGAGTGTTCATCATATCGCTCATTGAAACTGAACCGTCTGCTATGTTTGCCGCATATTGCTGCAAATCAGATAGTTTTCTTGTCAGATTCATCAAACGATAGTTCAAATCATGTCGTTGACGATTCAAGTCTAATTTTCGGTATGCGAAAATTAATAGAGACATCGTTTTACTCCTACCAAATTTTGTTAACTAACCTTTTTTTAACCTACATTTATATAAAAACATGCAATTTAAGAAAATTGCATGTTTTTAACCCTGTTGTAAACTTTTGTAACAAATTATTTATTTTCTCTGGTAACCACTTTGTCAATAAGTCCATATTCTAAAGCTTCTTGAGCTGTTAAGAAGTGGTCGCGTTCACAATCTTCTTTAACTTTGTCATACGGCTGCCCAGAATTTTCTGCAATAATTCCAATAAGCATATCTTTCATTCTCAAGATTTCTTTAGCTTCAATTTCAATATCTGTAGCTTGACCTTGAGCACCGCCAAGAGGCTGGTGAATCATAACTCTTGCGTTTGGTAATGCTAATCTTTTGCCTTTTGCTCCCGAACAAAGTAAAAATGCACCCATAGAAGCAGCATCACCCAAACAAATTGTTGATACATCTGATTTAATTAATTGCATAGTATCATAAATAGCCATACCAGCAGTAATTACACCTCCGGGGCTGTTTATATAAAGCATAATGTCTTTTTCTGAATTTTCACTATCTAAAAGCAATAATTGCGCTACGACAGAATTTGCGACTTCATCGTTAATTTCAGTGCCTAAGAAAATAATTCTTTCTCTTAATAATCTTGAAAATATATCAAAAGAGCGTTCTCCTCTTGATGAAGCTTCAATAACTGTTGGGACATAGCCCATTATTTTCATGTAAGTTTGTTGATCCATTTTCTTCTCCTAATTATTTTCTACAATTTTTTCTTCACTTGGTTCATTTTTTATAATTTCTAATTTGGTAATTCTTGCACCATCTATTTCTTTAACAACAAAAGTGAAATTTTGCAAAGTAACTGTATCATTGATTTCAGCAAGACGACCCAGAATTTTTAAAACAAGACCGCCGATTGTGTCGATATCTTCATCATCAATTTCATTTTCGTCTATATTAAAGAATTCAGCAAATTCATCAAGTCTCATGATTGAATTTGCAATATATGTATTTGGTGCAATTTCTTTTATATCGCTTTCTTCTTCCTCATCGAATTCATCTTGAACTTCGCCAAAGATTTCTTCAAGAACATCTTCAAGAGTAATTAATCCAGAAGTTCCGCCGAATTCATCAACAACAATTGCCATTTGTCCTTTACGTTTTTTGAACTCAAGAACAAGATTATCCATAGTCATAGTTTCGGGAACAAGTAAAATATTCCGTTGAATTTTTTCAACCGGACAAGTTTCGTCCTTTATTGAAAGCGAATATAAATCTTTTACATGGACAAGGCCTGTAATATGGTCGATATCTTCATCATAAACAGGGTATCTTGTATATTGATTTTCTGCTGCAAGTTTATTTAATTCTTCCAGAGGCATATCAATAGGTATACAAACCATATCTGTTCTGGGTATCATAACCTGTTTAGCAGTTAAATCAGAAAATTTAAATACATTATGAAGCATATCTTTTTCTGTTTCATTAAGAACTCCTCCATCATAACTTGCATTAACAAGCATATCAAGTTCTTCTGTAGAATGAACAAGTGAGCCTTTATGCGAATGAGGAATATTCATTAATTTTAAAACAAGATTTCCAAACCCATTTAATAACCATATGAAAGGATTAAAAATAAATGTTAAGACCTGCATAGGTTTAGCAACTAAAAGTGCTGTTTTTTCAGTGTATTCTAGAGCAATGGATTTTGGTATAAGTTCTCCGATTACAACATGGAAAAATGTTATAAGTGCAAATGCTATTGAGGCGGAGAGTGTATGAGTTGCAACGGTCTTTGAGATTCCCGGTAAAAAAACGAAAACCGGTTCGATAATTCTTGCAAGAGTTCCTTCGCCGACCCAACCTAAACCAATACTTGAAATAGTTACTCCAAGTTGAACTGCGGCTATAAATTTGTCCAAATCTTTTAAAGCTTCTAAAGCTATTTTTGCGTTAAAGTTACCTTCATTTACAAGCTGCTCAATTCGTGTTTTTCTAACTTTTACCATAGCAAATTCTGATGCTACAAAAAATCCGTTAGAAAACAGCAAAAATGCGATTAAGAATAAATTTATATATATACTGCCGTCCATTTAAAGTTCCTTCTTACTATAATTGTAATTATAATATTATCTATAAAAAAATGCAATCCTATTTTTGAGGCATTTCTACTTCTTTCAGTTCTGTATATACCATTGGAGCAAAGCCTTTGGTTGTTGTAATACTTATTACTTTGTATAACGGCTTTTCTGAAAGAAGTGTCGGAGAAGTTACATGATAAACTCCGTTTCTCATTTTTTCACTGTTAGTATGTAAATGTCCTGCTACAATAGAAATGACATTATCATGTTTATCTAATATTTCCAGATATTTTTCTTTCTGATAAACCATATGTGAAGGCATTTCTTTTTCTGCTACCACAGGAAAATGTTGAAATATTATCACTTTATCATTTTTGTATTTTTTTAATTTTTTATCAAGCCATTTTAAAGTATCTTCTTTATAATATCCGATAGAGCCCGGAATAACTTCTTTTGCACCATCAACTACAATAAATACAAATCCGTTTTTTTTGAAAACATAATTAGGTTTTTTATAATTATATAACCAGTTATATTCTTTTACAATTTCCAGATAATGTTTTTTTGAAAGTCCGTTATTTTTGAATACATCATGGTTACCAATTACTAGATAGTAAGGAATTTTTAATTTATTAATAATTCTTATAAATTCTGGTAAATATTCAGCTTTTGGAGAATCAATATTATCTCCGGTAAAAACAACAAAAGATAGTCCTTTTTCATTATTAATACTTTTTACTGTTTCTTTTAAAACATCTGCTCTGTATTCATCATTAGTTCTAAAATGAGAATCTGTAACTTGAGCAAATTTAACTACACTTGCAAAAACACCTGTTTGTAATAACAATATTGCTGTTATTGTTAAAAATATATTTTTAATCATTTTTATCCTCTGGACAAATTATATCATGAATTATAATATATATAAAGGAGTAAAAATGAGATTAGATAAATTTTTAAAAGTTTCAAGATTAATAAAACGAAGAACTGTTGCAAATGAAGTATCAGACAGCGGGCGAATACTTGTGAATGATAATCCTGCAAAACCTGCAAAGCAGATTAAAGCCGGTGATGTTATAAAAATAGTTTATGCAAACAGAACTGTTTCTGCGCGAGTATTAAAAGTTCCCGAAGGAAATGTAAGTGTGCAAGAAGCTCCGACTCTTTATGAAATCATAAATGATTCTTGCATCTGACAAGCCAAATATCACTTGTAACATTTTCAAGTACTCTTTTACTAACAGAACCGGTTAAAAATCTGTCCATTTTTGATTTATTTTGAGTGCCTAAAATTATTAAATCAATGTTGTGTGCTCTTGCATAATCAATTATTTTTTGAGAAGGGTTTCCATTTAAGATTTCAGTTTTGGTTGTGGTTATTCCATGTTCACCAAGCAAAGCTTTTATCCCTGTAATAGCGTTTGCCGCATAATCCTGCTGCTGTTTTTGTATCTGCAAAAGCCATTCTGTATCTAACGTCCCATCCAAAAATAAAAGTGAAGGATCTTCATTTACCATACAAATATGTACTTCTTTATCTGTTAAATTTATTGAAGGTATAATTTGTTCAATTATTCCAGAATAGCAGTCTGTACCGTCAGTTGTGAGTAATAATTTTTTTTTATTATTTTCTTCTTTTGCAATATAGTCAGAAATTTTACTGCTGTTAATTATTTCTTGAGAAACCGAACCTAGCCATTTTTGAATTCCTTTTTTGCCATGAGAACCCATAAGTATTAAATCATAATCATCGGCTTCAGATTGTTCAAGTATACTTTCAATTGCAGAACCGCAGCTTTTTATTCTTTTGCCGGTTTTTAAATTCAAATTTTGAATTTCTTCTTCAGCATAATCAAGAATTGTATCTGCAACATTTGCACATGAAATAGAAAAATTTTCTTCTTGAATATCTATTTCATCAGGCAAAAAACTCCAGTCAATAACGCAAATAGTATCGATAATCGCATCTTTTATCCATTTTGAAATATTTTTTAGTGCACTAAAACTAATTTTTGAACCGTCGGTACAGAATAAAATTTTCATAAATTTCTCCTCTTTGTTTTTGCTTACTATAATTTATGTTAAGGAAAATTACATTGTCTGGTAATCTATATTTTTTTTTGTTATCATGCTTTTAGGGATTCTTATAGGAAAATGTTATAGTCATGGCGCAAGAGCATAAAATTAAACAAAAACTTAACCTCAGAGATTATAAAGATTTGATTGAAACAATTGCAAAGGTAGAATATCAAAAGTTTTCAACCTCGCATTTGATTGATTTGCCTGAACTTATAAATATTGGTAATCATACTCTATATATTCTGTTTAAGAATAATACTAATCAGGAATTTAATAATACTTATCTTTCTACTGCTATAAAATGGGCTATAAGAAATGAAGTTCGGCGCAGATATAAATGGTATTCTCTTAAAAACAAAAAACAGCAATTAGAAGAAGAAAATGAAAATTTAAGAGAAGAAGTTTATAAAACAATTCTATCAATTGATGAAATGCAGGATGCTGAAGTGCCGACACAAATTAAGGCTGAAGATAAAACTCCTGAAGAATCAATTGAATTATCCGAGTTGAAAGATGAAATTATTGAATCAATGAAAAAACTTCCGCAAAGGGAACGTGAATTGATTGAACAAAAGTTTTTTCAAGATAAAAAATTACGAGAAATTTCGGAAGAATTTAACATTTCACAGTCAAGAATTTCACGTATTATTCAGTCTGGATTGGACAAAATTAAAAGGGATTTAAAAAGGCAGGGGATAATTTGAAAACTATTTTTGAAAAAAGTAATGGTATTGATGGTATCACTTTTACAGATGAAAAAGAAGATTTAAGCTTTTTGAAAGAAAATTTGTTAAGAAAAACACCGGTTGGGCTTCCTCAGGTTAGCGAATTAGAGGCTATGCGTCATTACAAAGAGCTTTCTGATAAAAATTTCTGTATTGAAAAAGGTTTTTATCCGCTTGGTTCTTGCACGATGAAATACAATCCTAAAGTCAATGAACTTCTTGCAGGTTTAGAAAATTTTTGTAATCTTCACCCGTATTCTGATGATTCTGATTGTCAGGGTGCTCTTGAATTAATGTATAAATTACAGGAAGCTTTGAAAAAAGTTACTGGTATGGAAGCTGTGACTTTACAACCTGCTGCCGGTGCACATGGTGAATTAACCGGCATGATGATTGTTAAAAAATATTTTGAAGTTAAAGGCGAAACCAGAAAAAAAGTTATTATTCCTGATTCGGCACATGGTACCAATCCTGCAAGCGCGCATCTTTGCGGTTTTGAAATAGTTCCTGTTAAATCGAATGATAAAGGTCAGGTCGATATTGAAGCATTGAAAGAACTTATAGATAGTGATGTTGCGGCAATTATGATGACAAATCCTAATACTTTAGGAATTTTTGAAGAAAATGTTTTAGAAATTTCTAAAATAATGCATGATAACGGCTCATTATTATATTATGACGGTGCGAATTTTAACGCTATTATGGGATATACAAATCCAAAATTAATGGGATTTGATGTTGTTCATTTAAATTTACATAAAACATTTTCAACTCCTCATGGCGGCGGCGGCCCGGGAGCCGGCCCTGTGTGTGTTGCAGAACATTTAAAAGAATTTTTACCTGTTCCTGTAATTGCATTCGACGGTAAAAAATATTTTAGAAAATCCAACTTAAAACATTCTATAGGAAGCGTAAAAGGGTTTTTCGGAAACTTTGGAGTACTTGTAAGAGCTTATGCATATATTCTTATGATGGGTAAAAATCTTAAAGAGGCAAGTGAAAATGCAGTTTTAAACGCAAATTATTTAAAAGAAAAATTAAAATCTGCTTATCTTTTACCATTTGATGAACCTTGTATGCATGAATTTGTATTATCAGGAGAAAAGCAAAAACATGAAAATGGTGTTTCAACACTAAATATTGCAAAAGCCTTAATGGATGAAAACACACATCCGCCAACGGTATATTTCCCGCTTATTGTGCATGAAGCCATTATGATTGAACCTACAGAATCAGAAACTAAAACTGTTTTAGATGATTTTGTGAGCGTAATGTTGAAAATTGCGGCTGAAGCAAAAACAAACCCTGAAAAACTTATTTCGGCCCCTCATACAACACCTGTAAAACGATTGGATGAAACATTAGCAGCAAGAAAACCAGACTTGAAATTTATAAGTCAATAACGAGTAGTTTTGAGATTCTGAAACAAGTTCAGAATGACGAAAAGCAAATTTTGTTAAACTGATAAAATAGTAAGAAAGTGAAGTGACAGACATTAGTATGGAAAATAATAAAAAAATTAAAAAGAAGGTGGCGTTTCCACATATGGGAAATGTATGTATAGCTTGGGCGGCAGCTTTGAAAAAAATTGGAGTTGAACCATTTATTCCTCCTTATACAAGTAAAAAAACATTATCATTAGGTACTAAACACTCACCCGAAGCAATTTGTCTGCCATATAAATTGATTTTAGGCAACTTTATTGAAGCAATAGAAGGCGGAGCTGATTATGTAGCAATGATAACATCTCCCGGTTGTTGTCGTTTGGGACAATACGGAAACAGCATTGAAAATGCTTTAAGTGATATGGGATATCAAGCAAAATATGTTGAATTATCTTTATATGACGGAATAAAAGGGATGTACAACGTACTGCGCGATATTAGCGGAAAAAATGATCCAATCTTATTTGCCAGAGCAATAAATATTGCAATAAGAAAAATGTTTGTATTGGATGATTTGGAAGAAGTCCTAGCATATTACAGAGCAAGAGAAGTTAAATCCGGAGATGCTGATAAACATTATGTAAAAGCTTTGCAGTATATCAAGGATGCCGATAGAACAAAAGATTTGAAAAGAGCTAAAAAATTAGCATTTGATGAAATGAAAAAGGTTGAAATTGATAAAAATAGAGAAGTTTTAAAAGTCGATTTGACAGGGGAAATTTATCTTGTATGCGACTCTTTTTCTAACCAAAATATTACCAAAGAACTTGGTAAAATGGGAGTTCAAGTTCGACGCAGCTTGACAGTAAGCGGTTTTATTAAAGATGCAATAATTCCTGAAGCATTTAGAAAAGGTGAAACACATTTACAGAGAGCTTTTAGAATGGCAAAGCCATATCTTATGCGTGATATCGGCGGTGATTCTCTTGAATGTATTTCAGATGTTGCATATGCTGATGAACGTGGTATTGACGGTATAATTCATATAAGTCCGTTTACATGTATGCCGGAAATTATGTCACAAAATATTTTTCCTGCAATGAGAGAAGATTGTAAAATTCCGATTTTACCATTAATTATGGATGAACAAACAGGAAAAGCCGGTTATCTTACAAGATTGGAAGCTTTTGTTGATTTGATGAGAAGACGTAAACGCAAACTTGCGAAACAATAGTCACTTAGGGCATAAATAAAATAATAATTGAGGTAATTATAAATCTATGCGAGAACTTTTTAAATCTGCGGCAAAAATTACAAATTTAAACTTAATACTGACTATACCTTTAATTATTGGTATAATGATTTTTGATTTATACTCCGCTTATTCAAAATATACAGTTGATACTTCTTTAAAATCATTAATTGCGGCATTAACAATATTATTTATGCTTGGAGTTTTTTGTTCAGGCTGGTTTTATATGGTTAAAGAAGCCGTAAAATTATCAAAAAAAGTTTTTGTATTGGATTCTGACAGAGCTCGTGAAACAATGAATTTGTTTAAGAAATTTCCTGAAGGAGTCGGCAAATTCTTTTTAGCATTTGTTGGTTTATATATAATTTTCTTTTTTATACAAATTATAATAACACCAATGGTTTATATTCTTGGGACAAAATTAATTGGCGGTCTGGATAGTGCTGCAATGCAGAGTCTTCAAAGTATGGCAATGGATCCTGCTATTACAACAAACGCCGGAATGGCAGAGTTTATTGAAAAATTAACTCCTGAACAGATTGTTTTTATGGGTAAATGGAGTCTTTTATTTATGGTTATAACATCAATTGTAATGTATCTTTTGATGTTATGGATTCCTGAAATTATATATAAAACACCAAATCCGCTTGTTGCTTTGTGGCGTTCTTTAGTAAAACTATTTAAAGATTTTTGGACAACATTAAGATTGTTTTTATCTTTGTGGTTTATGGGATTTGGATTGTTGTTTATTAATACATTTGCAATGTTTAATCCTGTAATCTATTTAATTATGAGTGTTGTAATGTTTTATTTTTCTGTTTATATGATTGTGGTAATATTTTTATATTACGACAATAAATATATGAGCAATGATGAAAAATAAAGTTATAGCTGTTGTTGGCGCAACAGCGAGCGGTAAAAGTGCATATGCAATCGAACTTGCAAAAAAACTTGACGGTGAAATTATTTCGGCGGATTCAAGGCTTGTGTATAAAGGGATGGATATTGGAACAGCAAAACCATCTATTGAAGAACGTCAAGGCATAGTTCATCATATGATAGATATTGTTGAGCCGGATTTTGATTATTCGGCAGGTCTTTATGCAAGACAGGCAAAAGAATGTTTGAACGATATTTTATCACGCGGGAAAACTCCGATTGTTGCCGGCGGTACGGGATTATATTTTAGAATATTGTTAGAAAATTACGATTTACCTGAAATTGAACCTGATTGGGAGTTGAGAAAAAAGCTATCAAAATTATCATTTGATGAACTTAATGATATTATGAAAAGTCTTGATAGTAATGCTTCTGTAGAACTTAATGATAAGAAAAAAGCTATCAGATATATTGAAATTTTGAAAGCTACAGGGAAACCGTTAGACAAATCGCGCGGAATAAAAGAAAATTCTTATGATATCGAATGGATTGGTCTAAATTTTCCGCGAGAACAGCTTTATGACCGTATAAACAAACGTGTGGATTTAATGGTAGAAGCGGGTCTTATTGAAGAAACCCAAAAACTTCTTAAAAAATACGGCAGAATTATGAATATTACAGAAACCATTGGGTATCGTGAAATTATACAGGCACTTGACGGTGTTATGACAATGGAAGAAGCCCTGGATAAATTAAAACAGAATACCAGAAACTATGCAAAACGCCAGCTTACATGGTTTAGAAAAAATGAAAAAATTAAATGGAATTATTATCCTGAAAAATTAAAAAAATAATTTTGTGGGGTTAAAATGCAATAATTTCTAAAATTTTGTAATAATATTACATAAAAGTGTCTCCTTATGTCATGATATTACGTAAAAACAACCTTTATTGTAAAATTTTAACATTTTCTATTTTGTATTTGTAGCATAAAATATTGTAATGAGTGTAAAAAAAGAATTAGGATTAAAAATAAAAAGATTACGACATCGTTTGGGGTTAACACAAGAACAGTTTGCTGAACGTATAAATATTGCTACGCGTACTTTAGCCGGTATTGAAATAGGACAAACTTTTGTTTCTGCTCAAACAATTGAAAATATAATGAAGATTTTTAATATAACATTTGAAGATTTTTTTATATCAAGTCATCTAAGGCCTACTGAAGAACTTTTTGAAGATATCCAAAATTATTTAGAAACAATAAAAAATGATCGAAATAAAATTGAAACAATCTACAAAATAATAAAAGCTCTTTCAAATGAATGATATTAAGAATTGTTAAGGGTTAATTGTGTTGATTTTGCATTATTGTGGGTTATTGTGTAATATATTTTCATATATTTTAGCAATTTTTCTTATCAAAAATACTTTATATTTATAGAGATATTAAGATAAGGAGAATATTATGACATTAAGAATTGAGAAGAATGACTGTCCTTGGACTGTTGCTAAAAAAAACTTACAAAAACAAGGTTGTAAGAAAATTGGTAATCCACAAATAATAAAAGAAATGCAACGTCTTGCAAAACTTAATGGTTTTGATAATGTTGATGACTTTGGGAAAAAATTTGTCACAGGTGCTGTATTAATTGATGAAGAAAAAGTAACCAAAAAGCCGATTGTCCGGAAAGTCGTTAAAAAGGATACTTTACCGCCACCCAAAATAGATTCAAATTACATATCGGCTAATAATACAAGAATTTCACGAGATTCACTTATTAAAGACTCTGTAAAACATCACAATATTAAATTAAAAGTTTCCAAAAATGACTCATTTAAAATCGAAGCAGCAAAAATTAATAATATAAAAGGAGATAAAAATAGAGTTATTGAATATAATAAAATGCATGGCTCAGGAAACTACGTTATTGTGGATAAAAAATCCTGTACAGCTACGGTTTATAATAAAGCAGGTCAAGTATTAAAATCTTATGAAGTTTTACTTGGGGCAACAAAAGGCGATGATTTCTCAACCGCATTTGCTGAAGATAAGAATTTAGTTTTAAATGGAAGAAGAACAGTGCCGGGTGAATATAAATTTACAAGGAGTAAATCTACCTTTGGCGGAATGCTGATGATGGGAAATTTAAATGAGACCAATGATCCTGATGTTAAAAATCGTAAATTTGCGCCGGGTGGAAAGAAAAAATTTGGAGGTTTCTATCAAGCTATACATAATACAGCAGATGCCAATACAAGAAACAAATATTATGCAAATAAAAATTTAGCTGATAACAGGCAATCTATGGGATGCATAAATATTCCACCAGAAAATTTTAATGAGATGAAATCTAAGTATGGAATTGGTATTGGCTCAAAAGTATATATACTTCCAGAAACAAAAGGAAATGAACTTATTTTAACTAAACGTCAAGATGGAGAAGTAAAATTTGTTACCAAATATAGAGATCCTGTTCAGAATAAAAAACGTGAGAAAATTCAAACAGCAATTGCTCAAAAAAATATTACAAAACGAACTCAAGTTCAAAAACAACTCGCAAAACAGCAAAGAAAAAATAATGAATTTTCTATACTTAAACCATCAACATGGTTTAGCTAATAAATTTAATGTAAACTTGTATATAAGTCCCAAATTTCAAAGATATATCATAGAATTTTTTTCATGATAATATTATATCAAGAGGGATATATTATGATGAAAAAATTCGGTATTGGTTTAGGTATATTTTTAGTAACACTTTATATTTTATTTTTGATTACTCCGTTTATTGTCAGCGGAATTGCAAATTCGTACACAGATGAAATTTCAAAAATCGTTGAGGATGCTTGCGGGTTTAAGCTCAAACTGGAAAATATACGAGTTTTGACAACACCAAAACTAACTGTCGGCGGTGGTGTAGAGCATTTGGAACTTGCGTTGCCAAATGGCGAAACTTTTCTTACTGCTGATAATGCAGGCGGAAAACTTTCTTTGTTACCGTTACTTGTTCGAAAAATCGAAATTGATGTAGTAGGTGCTGAAAATATTAATCTTAACTTAAAAGTAAAAAAAGACGGTAAATTCTTGCTGGAAGATTATATTCCGCAATCTGAACCTAATACAAATCAAGCAGAATCTACAACTGGTCTTCCTCTGGGTTTCAAACTATCTAATCATCTTCCGGACATTAAAGTTAATAATTATAATATCTCATTTATTGATGCTGTAAGTGATAAATCATACTCTATTTATGGTAATAAAGCCGCAATAACAGATTTTATCTTAAATAAAAAAATAAAAATCGCTGTTGACGGAAAAGTTATGCTGCAAGATAGAGAACAGTTTAGTTATAATGTTAAGCTATTAAATAAAATCATGCCTGATTTAGATTTGAATAAACTTGTTTTCGAACCTCAGCCTGTTTCTGAAAAACCTCAACAAAATGTTGTTATTAATATAATTGATATTCTCAAAGCAATATATAATAATCAATTAACTGCAAATGTTGATGCTAAAATTGTAACTACCGGAACTTTTGATGATATTAATTTTAACGGTTTTTGTAATGTTTCAAATCTTGGGGTTGCCGTAGACGGGAAAAAACTTCCGGCAAGCCGCATTGATATGACTTTAAAAGGTAACAGTATTAAAATGTTTACCGAGCTTTTTACTTCAGAAAAAGATAAGACTGAAATTATTGGAGATTTTAAAACCGGTAAACATCCTAAAATTTCCTTAAATTGCAAATCTAATGCTCAATTTAAAGGCATTATTGATATGATTGATAGTATTGCAAAATCTTTTGGTTATAAAGATTTAGATACATTGACTGCAACTGGCGGTATTAATGCAGATTTTAGTTTAAAGTCAAATCTTAAATCTGTCGAATCTTCCGGCTATTTAAAAATTCCTTCTTCATCAATTGCTTATAAAAAATATGGTGCTTATTTAGATAAAATTTTTGCTGATATTGATTTATCAAATAGTATAATTAACATCGAAGATGCCGGATTATCTATAGCATCTCAGCCTTTGAGAATAAACGGTACAATAAAACAAGATGCAACAGCAGACCTTAATATAAGTGCAAATAAACTTCAATTAAAAGGTTTACTGCTTGCTGCCGGTCAAATGGCTTTATTAAAAGAAAATGCGATAAACAGCGGAGATATTTCTGCAAACATTTCTATAAAAGGCAGATTAGATAAAATCTCTCCGAAAATTAATGTAAACATAAACAATATAAATGTAAAAAATATTCCGTCAAATACAATTTTGGCTTTACAGCAGGCAATTATTAATTTGACTACAGATGGTAAAAATATAGGCGGAGCTATTGATATAAGCAATGGAAAAGCTATAAATCCGGCTTTAACAGTTGCATTACCAGTCGCAAAACTTGCGCTTGATGAAAAAGATATTAATATAAATAATGCCTACATTTTATTTGACGGTTCACGTATTGATATTACCGGTAAAATTCTTGATTATATGGCTCAAAATATTAAACTTGATATTTTAGCAAAAGGAAACGGACAAATTCATTTGAAAGGTGCTGTAAATGATGTTTATACTTCACAGAAACTTGATTTAAATCTATCAACACCTCAAACTTTTTCTATTGCGATTCCGGGATTTAAAAAATCCAGTGTTAAGACGAATTTTAATATTATGGTTACAGGAAATGCAATTAATCCTATATTAAAAGGTTCTGTTTCAATTCCGACATTGAAAATTCCAGAGATGCTTCTTTCTATGGAAAATTTAAATATTTCATTAAATGGCCCGATAGTTAAAGGAAAAGGTACGTTAAAGAAATTTGTTTCCGGTGGAATTGTCGCAGAAAACCTTTCTTCTGATTTTAGTATGAAAAATAATGTATTCTATCTTTCTAATCTTATCGGTGAAGCTTTTGCCGGAAAAATTAACGGAAATATATCTTATAATCTTGCAAACGGTCATATTGGCGTAGATTTTAAAGGTTCTAATTTGGATGCAGAAAAAGCCATTGAAGGGACTGCTGGTTTAAAAAATGCACTTTCTGGCAAACTTGGCTTTAATGCAAATGTCACCTTATCCGGTGCAACTGACATTGAAATGATGAAAAACCTTAAAGGAAAAGCATCTTTTGAAATTACAGACGGAACATTAGGTAACATTGGTCGTTTTGATAATTTCTTATTCGCCCAGAATCTTCAATCTAACAGTATTATCAGAGCAGCAGTAAATTCCGTATCAGCACTTCCTGCAATTAAAAATACTTCTCAATTTAAGTCTATTTCAGGTACATTGAATTTTAACAACGGATGGGCCCAACTAAACCCTGTTAAAATGACAGGAAACACAATGGCTTATTATATTACAGGCCGTTATAATCTTTTAAATGCAACAGCAAATGTAACTGTATTAGGAAGACTTTCAGCTGAAGTTGTCGCATTATTAGGACCTCTTGGGGATTTATCTGTTAGTAAATTAACATCTTATATTCCAAAATTCGGTACAGCTACAGGTAACATTATTAATGCTTTAACTACTGATCCAAAAAAAGAAAATACAACTTTAATTCCTGCAATTTCATCCAAAAATTACAAAGATTTTAAAGTTCAATTTAATGGCGGTGTAGAAAGCAGAAGTTCAGTAAAATCATTTAAATGGCTTTCAAAATGTGATACATCGGCAATTGAAAAAGTTTCAGTAAAAGAACAAGTTCAAAATACAAAAGAAGCTGTAAAAGATGCTTACCAACAAAAATCTCAAGAATTTGCAAATAAGCTTCAACAGCAAAGAGAACAGGCTCAAGAAGCACGCCAGCAAATGCTTGATGCAAAAGAAGGGCTAAAAAACTTTAAAAACTTTTTAAAATAATAATTAAAACTCAAAGTTGTAAACAGTTTTGATAACTGTTAAAATGGTTACCATTCATAAAAATGAGCAGTTTGTTTTTAAACTGCTCATTTACTTTTACAAAACTTCAACCTTGCTGTGTTTTACAGCTTTCTATCATACTTCCCAAATACACAAGTCCACAAAAATTATACAAAACCCATTTTACACAAAATTTGCATTAAAAAAGCAAGCCTTGAAATGCTTGCTATTATTAGTTTTTAAAATTAGCGGGAGACAAGGCTCGTGTCTTGTTCGCTCGCGTTTAACGGCAATTCCGCGTTTTGCTTTTGTGTTTTACAACACAATTGCAAAACTGCTCCAGCCTCAGCTCGCTCGCGCAACTCGAAAAAACTCGTTCAATCCACTATCTCAGCTAATAAAAAAGAGCCACTTTCGTGACTCTTCTTTATTAGCGGGAGACGAGGCTATCTTGACCTGCTCGCGTTAAACGGGTCTACGGTTGTCTGCTTACATGGCTAAAGCCATACGCAGACAAGCCTACGCCCTCTGCTCGCAGGTCGCTCGAACTCAAATGGAGTTCTCGTCTCTATCTTCCACTCTCAAAATAAAAAAGCCTTAAGACAAAAGTCTTAAGGCTTTTTTATGGAGCGGGAGACGAGGCTCGAACTCGCGACATCCTCCTTGGCAAGGAGGCATTCTACCACTGAATTACCCCCGCATCGGGTTACTTCTTTATTATACATGAACAATTTTTTTTTGCAAGAGGTTTTTACTTTTTTTTATTTGTGTTTTAATTATTTTTATAAAAGGGATAATTTAGAAAGGTGTATTTATGTCAAAAGTATCAAAAATAGCAATAATCACTTACGGTGTTGCTGCTGCTTGTGCTGTAGGAGGTGCTGTCCAATTACACAAACAAAATAAGCTGGCAGAAGAACGACTTAATAATATTGAAGCTCGCGTTGAATCTTATATGGAAAATCGTCCGCATGCTGAATTTATAAATATAAAAACTCAAGCTCATGGATATGGCAATTCTGGAGTATATATGCAATCAAGTTTGGATTCTCTTGCATATCGCGAAATTTTTACATCTTCTCATGCGGCCGCGGATTCTGCTGCTGTTAACGAATTTAATAAATTAGCAGCTTCTATAAGAAGAGCTTCTAAAACGCCTTCTTATAGATTAAGTTCTGATTTATATAATAAGCTTAGTAAAATGGTTACTCATAAGCAGTTTAAACAAATTGAAAAAGAAGCCAGCGGAGATATATTAACTCTACAATTCAAAGCTGACAGTGTGGCTTACAGAAGATTTTTTGAAAAACATGGGCTGTTAAATGATTCGACACTCAAAAAATTTACTGCCATAGCTAAAAAGATTAGACCATAGCTGGTTCTTCTACAGTATCCATTGAGCGAACATCTATGTCTATCTTGTCGCCAAAGTATCTTTTTAATGTATTTACAAGTTCATTAGAACTTTCTACCCAAAATATTGATGCTGTCAGAACTTTGACTTCATGATTTGCTAAATCTTTTAGTTTAAATGTTACAGGGTCTGAGCCGCTGTGCTGGCATAAAATATTTTTCAAGGCATGAATTTCTTCAAACTTGAACTCATCCGTTAAAGTTATTGTAAATATATTAGAATTATCCACAGTTTTTACACTTTCCACAATTAATGTAGGTGGTTCGTCTTCAGTGCGTTTACTTACTTTTCCGGAGATAATAACTCTTTGTTCCGCTTGAAGGTAATTTCCGTATTCTGCGATTTTGTGGTTAAACGCGATAACATCAATTTTACCAGACAAATCTTCAATTGTTACAAATCTGATAAATTTTGACGGATCTTTTTTGGTCGGAATCTGTTTTACAGCAGTCACAAGTCCGCAGATTGTTACAACTTTATCGTTTGGCAGTTCATTAATTTCTGTAATTTTATGTGTCATCAAGAATGGCAATTTATCTCTGATTGTAGATAACGGATGGCTTGTAATATAAAATCCCAAGAATTCTTTTTCAAGATTTTGCAATGTTCTAGCATCATATTCTTCATCAGAGCCTGACAGTTGAAATTTTGCTTCCTCAATAGCTGAAGTATCACCGAGCATGTCAAACAGACTGCCTTGACCGGATTCTTTAGCTTTAGATTCTTTTGAAGCTGTTGCTGTAATATATTCTATATTATCTATAAGCTGTTTCCTGCTTTTTTCTAAATTTGCAAAAGCACCGGCTTTGATCAAGCCTTCAAGAGTTTTTTTGTTTGAACATTTAATATCTAAACGTTTTATATAATCATAGATAGACTTGAAATCTCCGTTTTCTTCGCGTTCTTTGATAATTTCTTCAATAACAGCTTCTCCGACTTGTTTAATTGAAGCAAGTCCAAAACGAATATTATTACCATCAGGCGTAAAAGATGCCAGTGAATGGTTAATATCCGGCGGAAGAACTTTTATACCTTTTTTCAAAGCTTCTTCAATGTATAACTGAGTTTTTTCAGCATCACTTGAAACACTTGATAAGAGTGCGGATAAGTATTCAACAGGGTAATGGCATTTCAAATACGCTGTTTGATAAGCAACAAACGCATAAGCTGCCGAGTGGCTTCGGTTAAAACAGTATGATGCAAATGCAAGTATCTGGTTAAACAGAGCTTCTGCATCTTTTGAGGACATGCCATGTTGTGCTGAGCGTTCGATGAATTTCCCTTTTTGTTTTTCCATTTCATCGACTTTTTTCTTACCCATCATACGGCGAACCATATCCGCTTGACCGAGTGAATAATCAGCTAATACCTGGAATACCTGCATGATTTGTTCTTGATACACAATTGTTCCGTAAGTGTCTTTTAAAACAGGTTCAAGAAGCGGGTGAGCATATGTGATTGCCTGACGTCCATGTTTTCTTTCTACAAAATCGTCAACCATGCCTGAATCCAGCGGACCCGGACGGAAAAGTGCAACTAACGCGCCTAAATCTTCAAAAACGTCAGGTTTTAACTTTTTAACAAGGTTTTTCATCCCTTGAGATTCAAGCTGGAAAACCCCGTCGGTGTCACCGACCATAAGCATGTCATAAGTTGGTTTGTCATCAAGAGGAATATTGTTGATATCAACTTTAATCCCTTGACGTTTTTCAATCATATCAACAGTTTTGTAGATAGTTGTAAGGTTTCGTAAGCCCAAAAAGTCCATTTTGAGCAAACTTAAAACTTCTGTAACATCATGAGGCGGATAACCTGTTTGGATAATTCCGTCTTTTGACGGTTGAACTGGTAAAATTTCATCCAGAGGCTTTGGTGCGATGATAACTCCGGCCGCGTGGGTACCAGTGTTGTTTTTGATACCTTCAATACCGACTGCCAAATCAATAAGCTTTTTCATTCCTACGGTTTTACCTTCCATTGGGTCGCCGCAGGCTATTTGTTCGTCTTTATCATAAAGAGCTTTCAATTCCGAACCGTCATATTCCATAGCTTTTTTCAAAGTTTTAGCTTTATCGTTAATGCTCATGGCAAGTTCGATTGCGGGATCAATAAGTCCTGCAAGACGGTTGCTTTCTGAAAACGGAATTTTTAAAATTCTTGCAATACCTTTGAATGCGGCTTTTGCAGCATAAGTACCAAAGGTAATAATCTGACAAACTTTATCTTCGCCGTATTTTTTTGTTACATAATCAATAACTTCTCCGCGGCGTTCAATACAAAAGTCGATATCAATATCAGGCATGGTAAAACGTTCGGGGTTCAAAAATCTTTCAAACAAGAGTTTATGCTGAATGGGGTCAAGGTCTGTAATTTCTAACGCATAAGCAACAACCGAACCGGCAGCTGAACCACGTCCCGGGCCAACCGGAATTCCATGGGTTTTTGCGTAATGAATAAAGTCCCAGGTGATTAGGAAGTACGCAGAAAATCCCATCTGAGAAATTACGCCGATTTCATAATCAATACGTTCTTTCAAATCAGGTGTAATTTCGCCATAACGTTTTTTTGCACCTTCAAATACAAGATATTCAAGATATGAATTAATATCATACCCTTTTGGAACTTGATAGTCAGGTAAAGGACTTTTCCCGAGTTCAATTGTTAGATGGCATTTTTCTGCGATATCAACTGTATTTTGAATACATTGATTAAATGTCTCTCCATCCATCCATTTAAATGCTTCTCGTAATTGTTCGGTAGTTTTTACATAAAATTCGTTATTAGCAAAATGAAATCTGTTCGGATCATCTTTGTCACTATTAGTTTGCATACACAACAAAGTGTCGTGCATATCGGCATCGTCACGAGTCAGGTAGTGTGAGTCGTTAGTAATAACCATTTTTATGCCAAGTTCTTTTGCAATTTGGATTAGTTGCGGGTTTGTGCGTTTTTGTTCGTCCAAATTATGATCTTGAAGTTCAATGTAATAATCATCACCGAACAAATCTTGATATTTTTTTGCAATAGCTTTTGCACCTTCAACATCATTTTTTAATAAGCTCTGCAAAACTTCGCCGCCAAGACATGCAGAAAGACAAATTAAACCTTCATGATGTTCTTGAATTAATTCCCAATTAATACGCGGTTTAACATATCTTCCTTTACACCAAGCAACAGAAGTAAGTTTAATAAGGTTAGAATAACCTTCTTTGTTTTTTGCAAGTAATACAAGGTGATAACAGGGGTTGTTATTTTTGTCATGTTCTTCAATATCGCCGTCATGAACATAAAATTCGCATCCTAAAATAGGCTTTATACCAGCTTCTTTTGCTGTGGTATAAAGTTCCATATCTCCATACATCACACCATGGTCTGTGATTGCAACAGCAGGCATGTTATTTTCTTTTGCAAAATTAACAAGGTCATTAATTCTGATTGCACCGTCGAGAAGAGAGTATTCTGTGTGGACATGTAATGGTACTACTTGAATATTATCTGTCATAATTAAATTTTATCATAAATAATTAATTAAAAGTTAATTTCTCTGACTTTTTGAAAAATAACGTTAGAATATAAGTGTGAGCAGAGGCACGAACGTAAGTGAGAGCCGAGCAACAATCAGCGAAAATGCTGAATTTTCGGTGTTGTTGAGAGCGGTGCCGTTTAATGCGAACACTGTTTAAAAAGGAGTTAAACATATGCCAAATTTTGAAAAATTTACTAATTATTCTCAAGAAATTCTAAACTCAGCCGGTGCAATTATGAATGAATACAAAAATTCAGAGATGCAGCCTGAGCATATTATGCTTGCCATGATTAAAGATGATGGAATTATTAGAGATTATTTAACTGAATTGAAACTTTTAAATCAAAGTTTTATAAATAAAATAATGGAAGTTGTAAAATCTTTTCCAACAATTTCTACACCGCCTTCGGGACAGTTATTTTTATCTAATTCGACATATAGATTATTAGATTTGGCAGGACAGCAGGCAGAAGAACTTAAGGATGAATACATCGGTATAGAATCGATTTTGCTCGGTATGACAAAACTTGAGAATACTCCTATTCAACTTTTATTAAAAAATTATGGTGTGGATTCTGGTAAAGTTTTAAATGCAATGAAGAAAATAAGAGGTAATAAAAAAGTGGATAATAAAAATGCTGAAGAAAATATGAAAGCACTTGAAAAATATTCAACAGATTTAACAGCGCTTGCAAGAAAAGGTAAATTAGACCCTGTAATCGGTCGTGATGAAGAAGTAAGACGTATTATTCAGGTTTTAAACCGCCGAACAAAAAATAATCCTGTACTTATCGGAGAACCCGGGGTCGGTAAAACCGCAATTGTTGAGGGATTAGCGCAAAGAATTGTACGCGGGGATGTCCCGGAAAGCCTTAAAAACGTTAAACTTGTTTCTCTAGATATGGGGGCACTTGTTGCGGGTGCAAAATTCAGAGGTGAGTTTGAAGAACGTTTGAAAGCTGTTTTAAAAGAAGTTGAAAGCTCAAACGGTGAAATTGTTATGTTTATTGATGAACTTCATACGGTTGTCGGAGCTGGTGCCACTGAAGGTTCTATGGATGCCGGAAACCTTTTAAAACCGATGCTTGCAAGAGGTGTTTTGAGAACAATCGGCGCAACAACAATTAATGAATACCGCAAATATATTGAAAAAGATCCAGCTTTAGAAAGACGTTTTCAACCTGTTTTAGTTGGCGAGCCGTCTGTCGAAGATACGATTTCAATTTTGCGCGGTTTAAAAGAAAAATATGAAGTTCACCATGGTATAAGAATCCTTGACAGTGCTTTAATTCAAGCAGCAAAACTTTCTGATAGATATATTACAGATAGATTTCTGCCAGATAAAGCGATAGATTTGATTGATGAAGCAGCGTCATCTTTACGTATTGAAATTGACAGCATGCCTGAAGAAATCGACAAAATGATGCGTCAGAAAATTCAGCTTGAAATTGAAAGAGAAGCTTTGAAAAAAGAAGTTGACCCCTCCCCGAAATCAGAGATTTCGACCCTCCCTCAAGGGGAGGGTACTCCTATTGCCAAAATTGCAGATTTGACAAAACATATTGAAGAACTTGAAGGCAAAATTTCTAAAATGAAAACTCAATGGGAGCAGGAAAAAGCTTCGATTACAGGTGAAGCAGGTATAAAAGACGAAATTGATAAGGTTAAGACAAAAATTGAAGAAGCTGAGCGCAATACTGATTTGCAGACTGCCGCTGAACTTAAATACGGCAAACTTCTTGAACTTGAAAAGCAATTAAAAGCCGCTCAAAACAAAGAACATACGGAAAATAAACTTCTTAAAGAAGAAATTAATGATGATGATATCGCAAATGTTGTAAGCAAATGGACGGGAATTCCGGTTACAAAACTTGTCGAAAGTGAAAAACAAAAACTTATTAATATGGAAGATATTTTGCATAAACGTCTTATCGGGCAGGAAGAAGCTGTTGAAACGGTTTCAGATGCAATTCGTCGTGCGCGTTCAGGTTTGAAAGATCCAAAACGTCCGATAGGAACATTCTTATTCCTCGGACCTACAGGGGTTGGTAAGACTGAACTTGCAAAATCACTTGCTGAATTTATGTTTAATGATGAAGATGCATTGATTCGTATTGATATGTCTGAATATATGGAAAAACATACTGTTTCAAGACTTGTCGGTGCTCCTCCGGGATATGTCGGCTATGATGAAGGCGGTCAATTAACTGAAGCCGTCCGCAGAAAGCCTTATTCTGTTGTGCTTTTTGATGAAATTGAAAAAGCTCACCCTGATGTATTTAATATCATGCTTCAAATTTTTGATGACGGCAGATTGACAGACAGCAAGGGTAGAACTGTAGATTTTAAAAATACATTGATAATTATGACTTCAAATATAGGTTCAGACATAATTCTTGAAAATTCACTTAATTCTCTAGTGTCACAGTCAAATTTTGAAGATACAAAAGAAAAAGTTCTTGAAGTTTTGAGAAGCCGTTTCAAACCTGAATTTTTAAACAGAATTGATGAAACAATTTTCTTTAAAGCATTAAATATGCAGGATTTAACTCAAATTGTTGATATACAGATGGAATATTTACGTCATTTGTTAAAAGATCAGGAAATCGAATTTGAAATTACACCTGATGCGAAAGAATTCCTTGCTACACGCGGATTTAACCCTGTATACGGTGCACGTCCTTTGAAACGTGTAATTCGTCAATTAATCGAAAATCCGTTATCAAAACAAATTTTGTCACAAAAATTCCTTCGCGGAGATAAAGTGACAATTGACGTTAATAATGATGAAATAGTGTTTAAAAAATAACAAAATATCCCACTCTCAAAAGTGGGATATTTTTTGATAAAATAGAATAACCGATTAATAATACATCTTCCAACCATCAGCAATTATCCGCGCAGCACAACCAATACCATATGCATTACTTATATCTCCGGTTTCAAGGTCTCCACAACGATCCGAGTCTTTTTTTAATTCTTCATAACTATAATTAGATACTAAATTCCCGTTGGGTAATATATAAAAAGTAAAAGAATCTCTGCCCCATTGGTTTGGGCCTTTGTTTTCACCATTTACATCTATTGTTATTGTACCTATAAAATCAGGATTGTTGTTCCAAGGACTTGCCAACCAATTATATGCCCAAAAGCCATATAATGTTCCATCTGCCATGTATATTTTCCTTGTGTCAGGATCGTAAATTCCATAAGAATCGCCATTAAGGGCTCTATATTCTGTTCCATCATTCAACACCCCAACGGAACAACCTTCATCACCTACAAGATTGTGATCTCCAAATTTCAAAATTTTAAAATATTTTTTTAAAATATTATCTGGAACTGAATAATCATTTTCGGAGTCACATCCATAATGATCATGAATAGCATACAAATTTTGCCAAAATTCAGTATTTCGTAAATCATCAGTATCAGCATCAGCAAGCATCATTTTCATACCGTTTTCCCAAACACTGACAGCTTTTTTGAGTTGATTAACCCAGACTTGTTTTTGGTAATTTTGGATAAGAGTTGGCAACGTCAACGCCGCCACAACACCAATTATGCCGAGGGTGATTAGGACTTCCGCCAAAGTAAACCCGAAGTTAAGCTGCCTTCTCCCCATTGGTGGGAGAAGGTGACACGAAGTGTCGGATGAGGGGGAAATACGAGATGCTGAAACAAGTTCAGCATGACGTGTTCTTGTCCCCTCCTTTTGTAAGGGAGGGTTAGGGTGGGTTTTAGATGCTAAAATAGTTTTATCATGACATAAATTTTTCATTACTTTTTCAATAATCTGTTTCATAAATTTCTTCCTTTCTGTTGTTAATTTATATATTGTTGTGTACATCATATCTTTTTACCCTCTCCCCTACCCTCCAAGGGAGGGGACATTTGTCCAATATTGTTCGGCAGGGCTACGTGCGTAGCACCTCCCACAAGGGGCGAGGGGATGTACTCCCTCCTTTTGTGAGGGAGCGGATTTGCGGACGGACGGAGTTTTGTAGGGTGCAATTAATTGCACCTTAATATTTTTGAGATCCTTCACTTTGCTCAGGATGACGAAATTTTTACACCATAACCAGTCCAAAATCCTTGCTAAACGTCTGTTGGGGGGGGGGGGCGATGTGTGAAGTTTTGTTAAACATATATTTACCTCCTGAGTTGCTCATATGG
>CATLEG010000010.1 GCA_949915775.1 uncultured Candidatus Melainabacteria bacterium
GAGAATGACATAGACAAGAACTGGCATGATGCGAGTTCGAGCAAGCCGAGCAGAAGCACGAGCAAAGCGAGAGACGAACAATTATAAGCGAAAACCGCGTTTTTCGCTTTAATTGTGAGCGGTGCTGTTTATCGCGAGGCGCAGCTTTTTATAAAAAGTCTCGTCTTCCGCTAATAAAGAACACTCATCAACAGATGAGTGTTTTTTATTAGCTTGTATGATAGAGCGAGAAATTGTATTGTGCGAGTTGCGCGAGGGAGCTGAGGCTGGAGCGCTTTTGCGTTTGTAATGAAATTACATTAGCAAAACGCGGAATTGCCGTTAAACGCGACCGAGCAAGACACGAGTCTCGTCTTCCGCTCCATAAAAAAGCCTTAGACTTTTGTCTTAAGGCTTTTTTATTTTAAGTGGAAGAAAGAGATGAGAACACATTTTAGTTCGAGCAAGCCGAGCAGAAGCACGAGCAAAGCGAGAGACGAACAATTATAAGCGAAAACCGCGTTTTTCGCTTTAATTGTGAGCGGTGCTGTTTATCGCGAGGCGCAGCTTTTTATAAAAGTCTCGTCTTCCGCTAATAAAGAACATAAACAAATTCCATAGTCCAATTTGAGTATTACTTTGTTAGGCTGAAATTTTTGTGTTACAATAAACAAAAGAGGTTTATATGGTTTTAGAAAACAAACTTGGTATAACTGAATCCGCGGAACTTGCAAGACAAGAAGAAAAAATAAGTAAGAAAAAAGCTTTAGAACTTTTTGAAAATGGTATTCTTGATACTTTAAATGCCGGTAAGTTTGAGGCTTTAGCAAAGATACATAAACACCTCTTTGAAGATATATATAATTTTGCAGGTGAAATTAGAAATGTAAATCTTGCAAAGGGTAATTTCAGATTTGCTCCTGTCATGTATTTGAAACAGGCTTTAGAACATATCGATAATATGCCACAATCAACTTACGAAGAAATAATCGAAAAATATGTCGAAATGAATATTGCTCATCCTTTTAGAGAAGGTAATGGCAGAAGTGCACGAATTTGGTTAGATCTGATTTTAAAGAAGCAGCTTGGCAAAGTTGTTGATTGGAGTAAAGTTGATAAAGACGATTATCTTTTGGCAATGGAACGCAGCCCTGTTAAAAATGTTGAAATTAGAGAACTTTTAAAACAAGCACTGATTACTGATATAAATAATAGAGAAGTTTATATGAAAGGTATTGATACAAGTTATAACTACGAAGGCTATTTTACTTATAAAATTAATGAACTGTAGTAACCAAACTCCCTGTTAAAAATTATCAAATTGAGATAGTAGGGTAGGTAAAGCTAAATTTAATATAAAAATTACGAAATTAATTTAGTTTGCGTACCCACCCGGATTGGGGCAATAAATTGCACCCTACTTGACTTATCCCAGCCTACAATTCTAAGTCCATTTTGAGGATTTTGAATTTGTTGGGGTAGAAACCCCAACAGACTATAAGCCCAACAATGTTTAATAAATTTGATTTCACTATTAAGCCTCTCCGCCGGCATCTCCACCTTTATTAAACAATGCCATAACACCCATTGGAAGTGCATTTCCAAGTCCGCTAAATAACCCGCCGAGTGCATCCCAAACATTTGTACCGCCAGATTCTTTACTTGCTTCATCCGGATTAATATTATAATCTTTCATTAACAATTTCATTTCATCATCTGATAATCTACCGTCTCCATTCAAATCATATCTTTGAACTATTGGATTTTGAAAAATAGAATTTGTTTGATTTGCTGCCCCATAATTGTTAATGGTAACATTTCTTGGTTGCATTCTGTTAACTGTTGATGGGATAAAAGTTTGTGTTCTGGTAATCATATTGCCTCCTGTTTTTATATATTTTTTATATCGTATTTATATAAAAAATATATAAAAATAAAAATTGCGCGGGCACACGAATGCTATGCTATGCTATGCTATGAGCGATTATACAAGGGTTTCCAGCTTTGTAAAATTTTGTTAAGTTATTGTTACATGGGAAAAAAGTAAGACGATAAGACGTTAAGTTCATTTCAGTGTGCTACGCACGTAGCCCTGCCGAAAAATATTGGTGACAGTTTTGTAGATTTTGATGCAGGTGTCGCACACAAAACATATTCCCTCGCCCCTTGAGGGAGGTAGTGATTATTAAATAAATTGCCACAATAGCAGAGTGAACAATAATTGTAGGCGAACAAACAACAAAGACGACTATTGTTTGAACGCTATTTTTGAGATTCTTCGCTTCGCTCAGAATGACAAAAAGTGAGTTTAGTCGTCTTTAGGTGAGCCGTACAGATTATTAGTGAACGCAGCGTCGTGGCGAGTTTTGAGGCACTTTGTCGGCACAAAGTGCCCGCTGCCCGCGCAGGGCATTATATATTAATATAATTTTAGAAAGAATATATGCTGCGGGGTTGAAGGGGGCGCATAGCTCCCTTATGTTAACCCCTCTCCTTAACCCTCTCCCTTGGGAGAGGGAAATTTATCCAATATAATGCATAGCACCTCCCTTAAAAAGGGAGGGAAAAATTATATTCCTCCAAAAGAGAATTTTTTATTTTTTAAACGAATTTACAAACTCAATAACATAAAAAGTTAAAAATCCAGTAAATGCATTTATTGTCGCACTTAAAACACTCATAAACAGAGATAATACAATTAAAATAAAAAAATTTGCATTTTGAAGCATTAATCCAATTCCCATATTTGATGCAATATGAAAAACTTTAACCAATATAACAGATACTGGTAAAAATATTACTGAAAACCCAATATATGAAACCAATCCAATAATTGCGCCGTTTATAATACTGTCTTTTATTGAGGTTAGAGAAAGACAATTATACTTGATTAAAATCCATAAAACTAACGGCGCCATTAAACAAATTAAAAAAATAAATGACAAAGTACCAATAAACGGAATTAAAGTCACTAATCCGCATAACGCCCCAAAAAACAGGCTTAAAACACAAATTTGCCGCAAAAGTACATAATCAATATTCATAAAACTCATTTTACCACAACAGAGCGAGTATGGCAAATTGCAATAGCAATTGAATCAACTGTATCATCAAGTTTTGGTAAAACATCTACACCTAGAGATATTTTAACCATTTGTTCTACCTCTTTTTTATCAGCCCTGCCGTATCCGGTCAAAACTTGTTTAACTTCCATAGGGGTATATTCAGATATTGGAACATTAAATTTTTCAAGTACAGTAAGAATTACCCCTCTTGCATGAGCAACTGGCATAACTGTTGTTTGGTTTCTAAAGAAGAAAAGTTTTTCGATAGCAGCACAATCAGGTTTGTATTTTTCGACAATCACATTCATATCATTAAAAATTTCCAACAAACGTGCAGATTCCTTATCACCTTTTTTAGTTTGAATTGAACCCGAATGCAAAAGAACAGAATTTTTGCCATCAAACTCTATAACTGAATACCCAACAATACCTAAACCCGGATCTATACCTAAAATTTTCATAAAAAGATTATAACACAGATTAGAGGGGTTTATCAAGACTGACTAAATCATTTCATCAGATATGTAAACTTTTATACCAATGGGGTTGAACTTTGTTAAAAATAGGTTATAATATATATAGATAGTTTTGATACGGTAAATCTTGCAACCGAGCCAACAGGCGACAGTGGAGGAGCAAGCCCACATAATCAAAACTATCTTTTAATATTTTTCATACCGTTCTCTATTTAATAGATGTAATGATTTAACAAAGTTTTCTTTTCTGTTTTTAGTGGTTTTAATTACTAATTTATAACATTTTTCATCTTCTTTAAACAATATAACATCATAACCGCTTTTTGTTTTATAATATTTTGACGGATTTTTTATTATAGATAATATCTTTAAATAATCATGATTAGTTACTTCGGGATGAACCAATATATTTTTAATCATATTATCCATAGAAAATTTTAAAATATCATTTTTACTATCTAAAAGATTTATTATATTTTTGTTCAATTTACCAATAGTTAAACAATTATTTAATACATCTTTAGTAACAACTTTTCTTGCATATAAAATCTTTTGCATACTATCCATTCCTGAAGTATTTTTGTTTATACATTCAACTATAAAAGAACAATCTTTGATAAACTCTTCAAAACTCATGTATTTTTTTGGATAAATGCTATTCATGTGTACAAGTTTACCATAAATATTTTGTAAAATAAGACAATTTTGTAAAAAATACTTTATATTTTAATGAGGCTCAATATATCTTAGACCACCTAACAAAATCACAATTGATAGAAAATAGTAAAAAAAATCTCCGGAAACCGGAGATTTTTTAACTGTGCAAAATATCTTTTATGCAAAATATCTTTTTAAAAGTCCGTCAAAACCTTTGCCGTGACGAGCTTCGTCTTTTGCCATTTCATGAACTGTATCGTGAATTGCATCAAAACCTAATTCTTTTGCACGTTTTGCAATTTCTAATTTACCTGCACAAGCACCATGTTCAGCTTCTGCACGTAATTCAAGGTTTTTCTTTGTAGAATCAGTTACAACTTCACCTAACAATTCTGCAAATTTTGAAGCGTGTTCAGCTTCTTCGAAAGCATATCTTTTATAAGCTTCTGCAACTTCCGGATATCCTTCTCTTTCAGCAACTCTTGCCATAGCAAGGTACATACCTACTTCTGTGCATTCGCCCATAAAGTTAGCTCTCAAACCTTCCATGATTTGAGCATCTTCAACTTTGCCGCATCCGACAGTATGTTCACAAGCATAAGTTTTTTCACCGCTTCCAATTTCATTGAATGTTGTTGCACCACAAAGAGGGCATCTTTCCGGAGCTTTATCTGCTTCTGTAGACCAACCGCAAACTGTACATACAAATTTTGCCATTTTAAACCACCTTTCTTTCTACAAATAAAATTGTATAATATAAATAAAATTTGTAAAGTAGGAATTATTACTACTTTTTAATTTTTAATATCTTATTCCGGCATCTTTCATTCGTTGAATACATTTTTTAATTGTATCAACATCTTTTGTCAATGCAACACGGAAATAACCTTCGCCATATTTACCATAACCGTTACCTGGCGGTACAACTATATTTGCTTTTTCAAGCATTGTTGTAGCAAATTCTTCAGATGTCATACCTTTTGGTACCGGAAGCCATAAATAGAATGTTGCTTTTGAAGGTTTTACATCCCAACCAAGTTCTTTAAAACCTTGTTCAGCAGCATCACGGCGTTCTTGATACATTTTATTCAAATCTTCGATATATTTAGTATCAATTGTGAATGCTTTTGCAGCAGCATCTTGAATAGCTTTGAATGTACCGGAATCAATATTATTTTTTATTGTACCGAGAGCTTTTACGGCATCAGCATTTCCGCAAACAAAACCGACTCTCCATCCTGTCATATTATATGATTTTGAATGAGAATAAAATTCGATTGCCACATCTTTTGCGCCTTCAACCTGTAAAACAGAAGGTGCTTTGTAGCCATCAAAAGTCATTTCTGAATATGCCATATCAGAACATAATAAAATATCATATTTTTTACAGAAATCTACGGCTTTTTTCCAAAAATCTAAGTCAGCAACTGCACTTGTAGGGTTATTCGGGTAATTCAAAAACATAAGTTTTGATTTTTTTGCAATATCTTCCGGAATTCTGTCAAAATCAGGCAAGAAACCGTTTTCTTCTAATAACGGCATTTCATAAGGAATTCCGCCGGCAAAGATTGTTGCGTTATGATATACAGGATATCCCGGGTCTGGAACTAATGTATAATCACCTTTATCCACAAAAGCAAAGAAAATATGTGCAATAGCTTCTTTTGAACCGATATTTGCAAGCATTTCTTTATCAGGATCAAGTTCAACACCAAAACGTTTTTTCATCCATTCACAAGCCGCATTTCTAAAACCTACAGTTCCGTTATATGGCGGATAATCGTGATTTTTAGGATTATTAATAGCTTTATGCATTTCTTCAACAACCGGAGCCAGAGTCGGTGTATCCGGGTCTCCAATACCAAGGCTTATGACATCACAGCCTTTAGCTTTTGCTTCGGCAATTTTTCTATCTATTTCCGCAAAAAGATACGGAGGAATTTTTTCTAAACGTTCTGATACTTTCATTACTTCTCCTTATTAAACTTGTTCTATTCTTTAACTTTATGCTATCATAAATATAGAGGAAAGACAATGAGTATAATAGCAGACGATAATGATTTTCAAAAAGAAAAAATACAAAAAAATCCGGTTATAAAAGCGGAAACAATAGAATTTGACAAAAATTTTGAAAATTGTATAAGACCAAAATCTTTCGAGAATTATATTGGTCAATCTGCATTGAAAGAAACTCTTAAAATTTCTATAGAAGCGGCTAAAAAACGTGAACTTCCGCTTGACCACCTGCTTTTTTACGGACCGCCGGGGCTAGGAAAAACCACACTTGCAGGTGTAATTGCGGAACAAATGGGAGTAGAAATCAAAATAACTTCTGCACCGTCTTTAGAACGTCCGCGAGATATTATCGGGATTTTAATGTCGTTAAAGGGCGGAGAGATTTTGTTTATTGACGAAATCCATAGACTTAATAAAGTGGCAGAAGAAATTTTGTATCCGGCTATGGAAGATTTTGTTCTTGATATGACAACAGGAAAATCCCAAACTGTTAAAACATTGAGAATACCGCTGCCAAAATTTACACTCATTGGAGCTACCACAAAAGCCGGAGAATTATCCGGCCCGTTGCGTGACCGTTTCGGGATAATTCACAGACTAGAATTTTACACAGAAGATGAACTTGCACAAGTTATTTCAAGAACAGCCGGAATTTTAAATATTGAAATAACAGAAGAAGGCGCACATGCAATTGCCAAACGTTCACGCGGCACACCGCGTATTGCAAACAGACTTATTAAAAGAGTTTCGGATTTTGCACTTGTAAAATATGATGGCAAAATCACAAAAGATGTTGCAAACAGTTCACTTGATGTTTTGAAAATTGACAATTTCGGACTTGATAACACTGACCGAAATCTTTTAAAACTAATAATCGAAAAATATGACGGCGGTCCTGTTGGTATAGAAACAATAGCAGCAGCAATAGGTGAAGATGCCCGCACAATTGAAGATGTTTGTGAACCTTATCTATTGCAGGCAGGACTTTTACAGCGTACTCCGCGCGGAAGAAAGGTTTCTCCGGCGACATACAGACATTTGGGTTATAAAACCGTACAAAATCAGCAATCGCTATTTTAAATATATATTTCAATAAAAAAAACACTCCTTTCGGAGTGTTTTTTTAAAGTTTGTAATTGAAAACTATTTGATTTCAACAGTAGCGCCAGCTGCTTCAAGTTGTTTTTTGATAGCTTCAGCATCTTCTTTTTTAACACCTTCTTTAACAGCTTTAGGAGCACCATCAACTAAATCTTTAGCTTCTTTCAAGCCAAGACCAGTGATAGCACGAACTTCTTTCAATACAGCGATTTTGTTAGCGCCAGCTGAAGCCAAGATTACGTTAACTTCAGTAGCTTCATCAGCTGCTGCTTCACCAGCTGCTGCTGGAGCTGCAGCAACTGCTACAGGTGCTGCTGCTGAAACGCCAAATTTTTCTTCCATAGCTTTTACTAATTCAGCTGCTTCTAACAAAGTTAATTTTTCAATTGATTCTAAAATTGTTTCTACATTACTCATTATTTTTTCTCCTTTTTTTTGTTTTTTGTAACTATTATCCCGAAGGATATAAATTTACGCTGCAATTAAGCAGTTTTCTGGTCTCTAACAGCTGCCATAGCTCTTGTAAGTTGTGCCATAACTGCATTGATAGAACCAACGATACCAGATGCCGGTGAATTGACAGATCCAAGAATTTTTGCAATAAGTTCTTCTTTTGAAGGAAGTTTAGACAATGCCTCTGCTTCTTGAGCTGTTAAGAATTTACCGTCAAGTGCTCCGCCAAGGATAGCACCTTTTTTAGTATCTTTAATAAATTTTGCAACTGCTTTAGCAGGACTTACTTGATCTTCAAAACCAAACGCAATAGCTACAGGTCCTGTTAAAGAATCAGCAAGCACTTCAAATTCAGTTCCCTTGAAAGCGATTTTAGCCAAAGTATTTTTAGTTACCATGTAATCACCGCCGTCTTTTTGCAAAGCACGTCTAAGTTGAGTGATTTCTTCTACAGTATAACCTTTATACTCAGTCAAAATTGCTACTTGGGCTTTTTCAGCTTTTTCTTTAATTACATCTATTTTTTCAGATTTAAAAGCTTTTGTTGCCATTTTTAGCTCCTTTGTTGTGTAATACTTTTTGGGCTTTTCACCCGTTCGACCTGTAAATATACAAAAAAAATTTTGCATCTTTACATAATTAGACCGCAAAATCAAACAAATCAATATTTATATTTCGACTGTTCAACCTCGGTTAGCTGATGTTTTAAGGGATAAGAGTCGTTTCTCCGTTACGCCGGGCCCCAGGCCCAACCCCCCGCTAACTGTCTGCGGTATATTTTTATGATAGCAAAAAAGAAAATAAAATCAAGTAATAGTTAAATTTTCTTAACCAAAGCGTACACATTACAGTTTTCAAACCCATCGTACGGGCCTTTTGAGACAAATGTAAAAAGCCTGTTATCAAGCAAATTATATCTCAAATTAAAATTACCCATACACAAAGCTTCATTAGGATGTTTTAATGCAACAAGTTTTTCCATAAGCGGATAAATTTCACTTTTAAAATCAATTTTATTATCATAAACATCAATCGACATATAACAATTTAATTTCCAGTGCTTTTTCTTCATATTAAGCTTTATACGTTCAATTGAATGATAAATAAAATTAAGCAAATTATCAATTCTTGAAAAATCTTCAAGCAAAATTAACATCATATCTTCAGTTTTTGCAAACTTGCAGCCTTTAATATTTTTTATAGCAGAATAAAATATTTTAAAAGCTTCATCCTCTTTTTCTTTCACACCATCGACAGTATCTCCGCCCCATACATTATCAATGTATGCATTTTTAGCATTAAACTTTACAAGTATTGCTGCATTTTTGGCTTTTTTAATTCTTTCTTCATTACTAGTTTGAAGTTGTTTATTAAACTCTTCTTCAATTTTTAGCTTACAATTTTTAACAGAAGCATCTGAACTTTCCATAGCTCTAATCAAATAATATTTAAATTTGGTTATACTAAACACTAAAACTAAAGCTATTATATCAAACAAAAGCAAAGAGCCATCTACATAAACACCGCCGACTTCAATATCTTCATGATAAAAAATTCTAATCAAATCAATAATAGAATTTGCCAGAGGTGCCGCGAAATTAAATGCATTGCTGCCAATTAAATCCAAAAACCAGTACGTAGATGTTAAAAATACAAGAATCATCAATGTTATTTGGATTACAAACAACATATTAAGTACAAACTGTAAAAATTTTGAAATTGTTTTATAAACTAATAACATAAATTTCCTAAAGCAATATTGTCGATTAACCTTACATTACCAATCTTTAATGCAATAAATACAATTGTATTATCATCAGCAGCAATCTTTTCTTCCAAATCTTCTGCATCTCTAAATTCCAAATACTCTAATGAATGATTTTCATTCAAATATGCAAAAGCAGTTTCCGTTAATGCTCTAACATCTGTAATACCTTTTGTATAGCAAGATTTTATATTAAATAAAATTTTACTTAACGCTAAAGCTTCTTTTTTATCATCATCAGAAAGATATTTATTTCTTGAAGAAAGGGCTAATCCACTTTCCTCTCTAACAATAGGACAAGGAATAATTTCAACCGGAATATTTAAATCTTTGACCATTTTTTTCAAAATAATTAATTGCTGCCTGTCTTTTTCACCAAAAAATGCACAATCAGGCTGAACAATATTAAATAATTTATTTACAACTGTGCATACTCCATCAAAGTGACCTACACGTGATTTTCCGCAAAGTTTATCAACATAAAAAAATGGCGGGATAACATAAGTCAAAAAATCATTTGACATAATATGACCTTCTCCATACATTTCATTTGTAGACGGTGCAAAAACAATATCCACCCCGGCTTCATTACAAAGTTTTTCATCAGCTTCAAGAGTTCTCGGATATTTATCCAAATCTTCACCAGGACAGAACTGTATCGGATTTACAAAAACTGAAACTACAGTTTTATCACATTTTGCAACAGATTTTTCAATAAGACTTTTATGACCGTCATGCAAAGCACCCATTGTTGGCACAAGACCCACAGTTAATCCTTGTTTTTTCCATTCTTTAATCTTTTCTCTAACTTCCGAAATTGTATGTAAAAGCATAATTCCCTCTTTTCTCAAAAATTATATCACAAAATTTTGTAAATTTATCTTTACAATAAAGCAAAAAAAAGTTTGCTGTTTTTTTATAAATAGTGTAAAATTATTAGGTAAGTTTATGAAATATGTTTTTAAATCTGACTTAGAACAGATTAAGGTTAATGACATCAACTCAAATCTTCCGGATTTGAAAAATACAAAAGAATCAAAAGCGATTACCATAGGGAAATGGCTAACTAATGTTATTTCAACAAATAAAAATATTAAGCCAAACACGCTTTTACCAACCAAACCCGATTTGGCATACCTGTTAGGTGTAAGTATCGGGACAATTCAAAATGCACTAAGATATATTGAAGATTTAGGATTTGTCGAATCAAAACAATGTATCGGAACAATTATTCGTGACAGAAATAACAGTGAAAACTCTTTAAGAAAACTTACATCAAAAAGAGAAATTGCTATTTCTGCAATAAAAAAATATATTATTGACAAAGATATAAGACCAGGTCAAACATTACCATCATCAAGAATTATTTCAAACATGATAGGCTGCTCATCAAATACAACAAGACTTGCTCTTGAATATTTAGGAACAATTAATATTCTTGAACATAAATTTAAAAATTCAAATGAAACAGGCTGGGTAGTAATTTCAAGAGATTTTTCAATAGAAGAACAAGAGTCTGAAAATAATACTCTTGTAAAAAAAGTTGAAAATGATTTAAAAAACTATATTACCAATAACCTAAAAACCGGCGATAGAATGCCTGCCCATGCTGAGCTTTCCGAAAAGCTATCTGTAAGTATAAAAACAATACATGATGCATTAAAAAACCTGATTGATGAAGGAATTTTGCTTGCAAGACGCGGACGTTACGGCACAACAGTTTTAAAAATGCCAAACGATAATAATATTGAAATAAAAAAAGAAACTTCAATATTTGCATCTGCACCCGAGGCTGCATTTTATCATTATGAAAAAACTCAAAATTATATAAAAAAGTTGATTGCTGAAAATTACGAAGTCGGTTCAAAACTTCCGTCGATAATTGAGCTTTCAAAAGAGCTTGATTTAAGTCCTAACACAATCAGAAAAGCTTTCCAAAACCTTGCCAAAGAAGGTTATTTAACATTTTCTCGCGGACGTTACGGCGGCACATACGTAATTGATATTCCGGATGAACAAGCTTTTAAATGGCTTGCCGTTAATCCTAAATATGCTGAATCATACGAAAATTAGATTATTACTAAATGTTAAAATCATTCATTAACATTACATTAATTGTTTTACCGGAAATTATTTCTGCCTGCCCTCCATGTACAAACCCAAATAAAGCCAACGGGAATAAGAAAAATATACTTACAGCTCCCATAGCTTTTGGCCAAGTCTTTTCTTCACCGGTAATTTTATGATTATATTCTATAGGATGAAAATTTCCGTTAGCATCTTCAATTGAACCATTAACCAGCAAAATTTCACCTGGATTTCCCCAACATCTTGCTTTTTTGGCATCTGCAATATTTAAAATAACTGTACCGCCCTCTTTAAACACAAGTTTACTATTCACTCTAACATCAGATTGAACTTGAGCATATAACTTATCTCCTGCATTAACAGTTTTTCCTGAAACCTTTTCCCCATTATAAACTACCGGTATCCTTTTTCCGGCATTAACCAATACATTATTAGCATTTGCCGGAACAACTGAAATC
This sequence comes from uncultured Candidatus Melainabacteria bacterium, assembly GCA_949915775.1. Taxonomy (GTDB): domain Bacteria; phylum Cyanobacteriota; class Vampirovibrionia; order Gastranaerophilales; family Gastranaerophilaceae; genus Stercorousia. Next base: position 12,059 of record CATLEG010000010.1, read on the forward strand.
ATTAAAAATGCAAACAATATTAAAACGGTAAGAACCTTTTTCATAAAACCTCCATTTTATATGATGAAAATACCATATATTAAATAAATTTGTAAATTACCATAAAGTCTAATATACAATTTATAAAAATTAGACATTTATTATTGTTTGTCTTAAATTTAAGATATGTCATACAAAGAATATTTAGATGTTTTAAAACAAAACTCACATTTTAGGGAAATAAAAGATTTTACTCACAAAGATGAGAAGTATATTGAGATTAATGGTAAAAAGCTTATCAATCTTTCTTCTAATAATTATTTGGGATTTGCTGATAATAACGCTGTCACGCAGGAATTTTTAGAAACAACAGGTGCGAAATACTGTTTTGGCAGTGCTTCCGCAAGGCTTTTGACAGGAACTTTACCTGTTTATAAAGAACTTGAATTATTATTGGCAAAACTTTTCAATAAAGATTCAGCATTAATTTTTAACAGCGGTTACCATGCAAATGTCGGAATAAACAGTTCTATTGCAGGCAAAGGCGACGTTATTTTTTCTGATAAACTCAATCATGCCAGTATTATTGATGGAATGCGACTTTCTGAGGGTAAATTTTTCCGATATCCTCATAATAATATGGAAGCACTTGAAAAACTTTTAATTAGAGAAAGAAAAAATTTCAACAACGCAATAATCGTTTCTGAAAGCGTATTTTCAATGGATGGTGATATTGCGGATTTACGAAAACTTGTAGAGCTTAAAGAAAAATATAATTGTATATTAATCCTTGATGAAGCACACGCATTCGGTGTTTTCGGACAAAATGGGCTGGGAGTTTCAGAAACTCTTGGTATAATTGATAATGTAGATTTAATTGTGGGTACATTTGGCAAAGCAATAGGTTCTATGGGAGCTTTTGCCGTTGGAAATAAAACTTTGATTGATTATCTTACAAATAAAGCGCGCTCTTTTATTTTCTCAACAGCTTTACCGCCGATTAATATTGCATTCACAAAATGGATTATTGAAAACAAACTCCCAAAAACTTACGAGAAAAGAATGAATATGATAAAACTTGGTAAAAAGATTACCGCACAATTAACCCCTCTCCCTAACCCTCTCCCTCAAGAGGCGAGGGAAGCCGAAATAAATGTTGTTCAGCAGGGCTACGTGCGTAACACCCCTCAAGGGGCGAGGGAAGGTTCGCATATAATCCCGATTATTATCGGCAGCAACAAAGAAACCGTTGAAACTTGTGAAATTCTTTATCAAAACGGATTTTTCACACTTCCAATCCGTCCGCCAACCGTTCCCGAAGGCACATCGCGCTTAAGACTTTCACTAACAACAGATATTACAGAACAGGAAATTCAAAATGCAATCTCATTGGCTAAACAAACAAAATAACGACAAATTAATAATATTCTTTACCGGTTGGAGCTTTGATTACAAACCGTTTGAATTCTTAGACTATGAGGATTTTGATGTATTGATACTATACGATTATAATTTGAACCCTCGCCCCTTGAGGGAGAGGGAAAAATTTGTTAATGAGCTTTGCGAATTTACAAATTTGGGTGAGGGGTACAAACAATATTACCTAATCGCATGGTCAATGGGAGTTTTCATGGCATATCAAATGCGCAATGAGTTACCAAAATTTAACAAAAAAATAGCAATTAACGGCACACCGTTCCCTGTTGATGATGAATTCGGCATACCGCAAAAACCTTTCCTATTAACACTTCGTCATGCAAAAACAGGCTTGGAAGGTAAATTTTATCAAAATATTTTCGATAAACCGGAAGAATTTGAAAGATATCAAACAGCGCCAGTAGAGCGTTCAATAGAAAATCGCGAGCAAGAATTAAAAACTCTTTATGCTAAAATAAAAGAAACTGATAAAACTTATGAAACATATTACGACAAAGCACTTGTAAGCAATAATGACAAAATTATCCCGACAAAAAATCAACTAAATTTCTGGCAAAATAAAGTTCCTGTGGAAATACTTGAAAGCGGGCATTTTCCATACTATAATTTTAAAAGCTGGAACGAAATATTATGCAAATAAACCCTAAATTAATAAAAAATCAATTTGAAAAAAGTATTGATAAATACAATCAAAATGCAGCAGTTCAACATATTATGGCAGAAAAATTAGTAAATGAAACTGCAAAATTTCAGACTGAATTTAAAAATATACTTGAACTGGGCAGCGGCGCCGGCTTACTTACAAAGGAAATTGCCCAAACTTTCAAGTTTGAGAAATACTTTGCCAATGATTTAATTGAAAAATCAGAGAAATACATAAAAAATATAATTCCAGATACCGTTTTTTATTGCGGAAATGCACAAAAAATTAAACCCTCTCAAAAAATGGATTTGATTATTTCTAATGCAATGTTTCAGTGGTTCAAAAAAATTAATACAGAAAATTATAAAAATATGCTGAACAAAGATGGAATTTTAGCATTTTCCAGCTTTTCACCAGAAAACTTTAAAGAAATTAAAGAACTTACAGGTTTGTCACTTGAATACAAGACTATAGATGAATTAACCAAAATTTTTGAAAAAGACTTTGAAATTTTATATATTGAAGAATTTATTCATACCTTAGAATTTTCAACACCGCTTGAGCTTTTAGCACATATGAAAAACACCGGTGTAAATTCTCTAACAACACAGCATTGGACATTTAAAGAGGTAAAAGATTTTTGTGATAATTACTCACAAAAATTTCCAAAAATAACCTTAACCTATGCTCCGATAATATTTATTTGTCAAAAAAAATAACCCCGCCAAAATGGCAAGGGCTATTTTTATATGCTTGTATTTATTAAAACATTAGTCCAGCTTCTCTAGCTGCATCAGCTAAAGCTGCTACACGACCATGGTATAAGAATCCGCCGCGGTCAAATACTACACATTCAACACCGGCTTTTTTAGCTTTTTGAGCGATTGCTTCACCAACTACTTTCGCAGCTTCGATGTTGCCGCCGTGAGCTAATTTTTCTTTCAAATCTTTATCATTTGAAGATGCTGATGCTAAAGTTACGTGATTAACATCATCAATCAATTGAGCATAAATGTGTTTTGTACTTCTGTAAACAGCTAATCTTGGAAATTCTGCTGTTCCAGACAATTTAACTCTGATTGATCTGTGTCTTTTTTGTACTTTTGGTTTTCTTGTTTCTTGTTTAATCATTTTTATTTTCCTTTCTTACTGCTTTAACGGGCTTTTTACCCTTCGCATGTAAATTTATTTCTATCAAGGGTATTACCCCTCTCCCAAGTTGCTAAACTCCTTTGTCGTTAAGCAACTTTTCCCTCTCCCTCAAGGGGCGAGGGGAATAGTATTATGTGATTCCGAATCAATTTCGGGATAAGATATCCGTATGCCTCAGCTCGCAATCCGCTATTTCTTACCAGCTTTACCGGCTTTACGTCTGATGTGTTCGCCTTCGTATCTAACACCTTTTCCTTTGTAAACTTCAGGAGGACGTTTAGATCTGATGAATGCTGCAACATCACCAACTGTCTGTTTGTTAGAACCTTTAACACTGATTTTAGTGTTAGCTTCAACTGAAATTGTAATACCTTCAGGCGGTTCAACAACTACAGGGTGAGAATAACCCAATGCTAAGTTAAGGTTTTTGCCTTCCATGTTAGCACGATAACCAACACCTTGGATTTCAAGTTTCTTTTCAAAACCTTCTTTAACACCATGAACAGCGTTAGCAACTAAAGTTCTGAACAAACCGAACAAAGCATCAGTTTCTCTAGATTCGCCTACTTTTGATAAGATAATGTGATTATCTTCAACTTTAACAGCGATTTCAGGTCTAACTTCAACAGTTTCAGTACCTTGAGGTCCTTTAGCTGTAACTGTTTGACCATCTATTTTAATTTCCACACCTTGTGGAATTTCGATAGGTTTTTTACCAATACGTGACATTTTAATTTTCTCCTTTTAGTATATTTTGTACTTACTTCAAACTTTTCTACCAATTATGTTTGAATTAGAAGTCAGGAAGTTCAGATGCCATGAAGGCAAGCTATTTAATGATAAAAGCCTGACCTCTTGTCTTCTGTTCTTCCGAGTATCCGATTAGTATACGTAGCAAAGAACTTCGCCGCCAAGGTTTTCTTTGCGAGCTTTTCTGTCAGTTAAAAGACCTTTGCTTGTAGAAACAACAGCAATACCCATACCGCCTAAAACTTTAGGTAAGTTTTTAGATTTGCTGTAGCTTCTTAAACCAGGTTTAGAAACTCTTTCTAATTTTGTGATAACAGGTTTGTTTTTAGCATCATATTTTAAAGTAATTTCTAAAACTTTAAATTTACCTTCAACTTTTTCGCTGTAATCAGAAATAAAACCTTCTTCTTTCAAAAGTTTTGCTAATTGAACTTTCAATTTAGAAGATGGCATAGAAACTGTAGCATGAGAAACCTGCATAGCGTTTCTAATTCTTGTTAGCATATCTGCTATAGGATCTGTCATTGACATTTAAAATTCCTCCGGACTTACCTCACAGTTATAAGGCAGTATCCTTATTATCTATTACACCGCTTACCGGATTAAGATTGCCTTGCAGGTTCAAAATTACGTGATAAACGGGCTTCCCCGCTTTACCACCTTTTCCGCCCCCTTGGCGTGCCCCGGCAGTTCGGAACTGTATGGCTACAATAACATAAAATAAAAAAATTTACAAGCGGATTGTAACGAAATTTATATACAAGTTTATACTAAATAATACCAGTGTCATTCTGAGCGTAGCGAAGAATCTTTACAAAAAGAGATTCTTCGGGCTAAAGCCCTCAGAATGACCGTTATACTTATATTACAACATTATTTGAACAAACCACATTTAATTGATGCCGGCAGAATTTGAATTACGCGTTTAATTTTAAGTTTTTTCAAAATGTTATATTTTGTTTTTAAATAATCACTATAATCAATCCCAAGCCAATTTAAAATTTCACGAGCATTATAGCCTTCAATTAAAAGCTGCATTACTTCTTTTTCAAGTGGTGTGAGATTTATTGTCATAAATAGAATATACTACAAAATTTATGTATTTGCAACATATGCGTATCATTTATATACAAATGTATGGTAGTTTTAAATGATAAAACAAATTAGAATTCTAATATGGATACAAAGGAAAATATTTCGAAAAAATTAAAAAAGTATAGAAATCAATATAACTTATCACAAGATGAATTTGCATACCAAGTTGGTGTTGCAAGAAATACAATATCTCGTATTGAAAACTGTGAAAATTTTCCTAGTATTGAAAGCGTTGACAAAATTTGTAAATATCTAAATATTACTTATGAAGAATTTTTAGAACCAGCAAAAACTCAATCAGATTTATACAATATTGTCAATGCTAAAATTAGAAATTTAGATATTGACAAATTAAAACTTGTAAATAAATTTATTGACACAATCACCGCTGATTAGTATTATTTTCAATTAGAATTGAGACCCTGAAATAAGTTCAGGGTGACGTATCTTAATTAAATTATTTACTATCGCAAAATATACAAGCTGGCGGCGGTTTCGCAACAACAGTTGTTCTCTAAGTTTACGAACTTGATAAATGAATTTATTTAAATCATGAGAGTAATATTCTTGTGCGATTTCTCGATAAGTTTTTCCACTCAACAAATAGTAGAAAATCCTTTCATTTACTAAATTATAATACTTTGAATCCAAATCGTGCATATATACCTCTTGATGTTATTTTCATCTTAAAGTATAGCTCCAATTAAAATTAATACTTTAATAATAAATCCATAATTTAACTTATAGTTAAATTATTTCAACATTAACAAAATTGTTTAAGCTAACTATTAGATATAAATTTATAACTATGAGTTTAAAAAAATTATTCGGTAAAAAATTAAAACAACTTAGAGTTGAGAGTGGGTTAACACAGGAGAAACTTGCTGAACTCTTAGATTTAGAAACTGGTACAGTATGCATGATAGAACTGGGCAGAAGAGGTACATCTTTTGATAATCTTGAAAAAATAATAGATGTTTTTAATATTAGTTATATTGAGTTATTTGATTTTGAAGAAATTGAAGCTAAAAATAATACTGTAAAATCAATTACAAAAGAACTTAACGAACTCGACGACAAAGAACTCAGGTTTATCCTAAAATACATAAAAGATTTTAAAAAGTTTATAAAATAACTTTTCTGTAAAATATTGTAAATTTACATAAAAACTCTTTTTATAAAGTATAAACAAATATTTTGCATCAATTTTAATATATTCGATGCAAAAGGAAAAGAAACAAATAATTCTTAATACTCTTGCAGTTTTGGTTAAACAACGTATCCTAAAAGTAAAGCTATGTCTAAACTTTCCGCTGAATACGGATTATCAACTTCAATATTATGTAATTTGACTAAAGGAAAGAAAAATCCTCAAATCACAACTTTCATTAATATTGCTGAAATAATCGGTGTAGATCCATGTGAACTATTTATTGCTCTTATGAACGGTTTACCAAAAGATTACACAACACTAGATATTTAACCTTAACTGTTAAAGAAAACTATTGACGGAATTAAAAATTTCGCCAAACATTTTGTGATGCAAATTTTTACCACAACTCTCTAAAAAATAAATACAAACTTTACAACAAATGTTGTAAAGTTTGTTAAGTAATTTTATATTATTTATTATTCATATTCTTTGATTTCAACTTTTGATGCAGAATCTATATTTAGAGTCGGTTTTTTATTTGGATCGGCATTTACGGATATTCGAGTAGCAGAATCCCAAATCATACCAACATCTTTAGTGTTTTTTATATTCAACTTACCTGTAAAATACGTAGCATCTATTGTTTCTAAACTTGAGTTTTTAATATTGCAATTCTTTAGTTTTCCTGAATCCATGTCAGAAATATCAACCCGATTGCCTGATACACCATCATAAGTTGCAGTTTTTGTATTTAAATTATATACAATATTACCGCCTTTAAAATCCTCAGATTCTCTTACCAAATAGGCAGACTTTTTTAATTCATCTTGACTACTAGCCTTTATCTTTACATTACAACCGGTTTCATTATTATATGCACGTAACTCATTACCATACAATGCAAAAGTATAACTATTCATAGCTTCTGCACCTTCCTTATCGTATGTACCATGATATTTAATACCATTCTTTTTATCATCCCACGATGCTTCCTGAAAAGCATCTGCAACAAGTTTTTGAGCGGCACTGCCATTTGCTTTAACATCAGCTGTTCTCATACCTTCACGAACATTAACTTTAGCTTCAGTTTTTACTTTTCTTGGAGCACCTGTTGCCGGTGCGTTAGTAGTTACATTCGCATTTGAAATTTTGTTTGTTGTCATAATACAATCTCCTTTTTTGTTTTTATACTTCTCGTGTTAATTGCAATTGCACATCTTACTTCTTTATAAAAACATATTTTTTTCGGAAATTGACAGGGCGCAAAAATGCTATGCTATGCTATGCTATGAGCAATTATAGCAAGGGTTTCCAGGTTTTTAAACTTGAATTTACATTTTGTTACAATTAAGATTTTTACAAGTTTTTGTTAAGTTTTTGTAATATTTTATTTCACACTTACCCTAAAAATTAAGAATAAAAAAAGACCCCTAGAGGTCTTTTTTATTCTCTTATTATGCCATTGCGAGGCTTTAGCCGAAGCAATCCGGTTGATAGCTATCTTTGCTCCCGGAAATCAAAGATTTACCAAAATTGGACTTTATATCCAAAACCCAAGTGGTGGGTGGAGCGGCTACGCTCCGTCTTACTCGCTCGCAATTAACGGGTCTTCGGCTCTGCTTGTCTTTGCCTTCGCAAAGCCAACACCAGCCTACGCCCTCAGCTCGCTCGCGCTACCAACTTGCTTTTGTTACGCCCGGAAGTAATCCTTCGTGAGCCATTTTTCTTAAACAAATTCTACAAAGGCCGAAATCTCTGTGAAATCCATGAGGACGTCCGCAGATACTGCATCTGTTATGAAGTCTAACTGTAGGGTATTTACCCGCTGCAGCTAATTTCGCTCTTTTTTGTTCTTTGTTTATCATCGCTTTTTTAGCCATGAATTTCTCCTTTTATGTTTTTTATTTTTAGTATTTCTCAATTACCTCCTTTTATAAGGGAGGTGGCACAAAGTGCCGGAGGGTTTTTATTGTTTATTTATACCTTTGAAAGGCATACCTAACAATCTCAATAATTCGCGAGCTTCATCATCTGTTTCTGCTGTTGTAATTACTGATACGTTCATACCCTTAACTAAATCTACTTCTTCATAAGTGATTTCAGGGAATAATGCTTGTTCTTTCAAACCTAATGTATAGTTGCCGCGGCCATCGAAACTTTTAGCTGAAATACCTCTAAAGTCACGAATACGAGGAAGTACTACACAAATAAGTTTTTGTAAGAAGTCATACATTCTTTCGCCGCGCAATGTAACCATTGCACCAACCGGCATTCCTTCTCTTAACTTATAAGATGCGATTGATTTTTTAGCTTTTGTAACTACACATTTTTGACCTGCAATTTTAGTCAATTGAGCTTCAATTGCTTCAGCTATTTTTGAGTTGTGAGAAGCTTCACCTACACCCATGTTCAAAACTATTTTATGAAGTTTTGGAACCTGGTTAATATTTTCATAACCAAATTTTTCTTGTAATGCAGGAATTACTTCTTCTTGATATCTTGTTTTTAAGCTTTTAGTTTTTGTTGTCATTTTCGTATTTCCTTAATTTAAGCGATACTAAAATTATAACTCAATTATAATTTAGCATCTAATTGTTCACCACATTTTTTACAAACACGAACTTTTTTGCCGTCAACAACTGCGTGTTTGATCCTTGTCGGTTTTTCGCAAGCAGGGCAGATAACCATAACATTTGAAGCATCTACAGGAGCTTCTATTTTAATTAATCCACCTTGAATGCCTGCCATTGGTTGAGGTTTTTGTGCTTTAGTAACCATATTTAAACCTTCAACAGTGACAGTTCCGTCTGCAACATTAACTTTTTTAATGTTACCATCTTTTCCTTTATCTTTGCCTGCTATAATCATTACTCTGTCAGAGTTTTTTACATGCAAACTTTTCTTTTTGTCTGTCATTTTATTTTCTCCATTTTTTATACGGTACCGATAATTGTTATCGGGCGTATATTCGATTGTGATTTTCGTTTCACTTGGTTGCTCGCGTTTAACAGGTCTTCCGGCAAAACTCAACGCTTTGACCGTCCGCCTTCAGCTTGCAATCCGCTATATTACCTCAGGTGCTAATGAAACTATTTTCATATAGCCTTTATCTCTAAGTTCACGAGCTACAGGTCCGAAAACACGAGTTCCACGAGGGTTGCCATCTTTGTTGATGATTACTGCTGCGTTTTCATCAAATCTGATAACAGATCCGTCTGCACGTTTGATATCAGCTTTAGTTCTAACTACAACAGCTCTAACAACTTCAGATTTTTTAACAGGCATATTCGGGTTAGCATCTTTAACGGCTGCAACGATTTCGTCACCTACTGCCGCGAATTTTTTATTTGAGCTTCCCATAACACGTATACACAAAAGTTCTTTTGCGCCTGTGTTATCTGCTACTTCTAATCTTGTTTCTTGTTGTATCATTTTTCTTTTCCTTTATTTTTTAAAGAATATTTTTACTTGTTTGACAGCGCATTAATTAATAATGATGTCTGATTTTGAAGAACAGAGGCCAGGATGCCAAGAGGTCAGACTATTTACGTTAACAGGCTTGCCTTCTTGTCTTCTTGCCTTCTATACTTCGGCGAGATTTATCTTGCCTTCTCAACTACTTCAGCTAATGTCCAGCGTTTGTCACCTGAGATTGGTCTAGATTCAACGATTCTTACAATATCGCCTTCATTACAAACGTTTTCAGCATCATGTGCTTTGTAGTGTTTATTAGATTCGATAATTTTTTTGTATTTTGGGTGCGGCTCGTAATCTGCAACTTTAACTACGATAGTTTTGTCCATTTTATTACTTACTACTACACCTTGTTTTTCTTTTTTAGGCATTTTATATTTTCTCCTTGATTATCTTGCAAGTTTATGCAAAACCTATTTGTCGGATGGAACGGCTACGTTCCCCTTTTCAGCAATTACAGTTTTTGCTTGAGCTATAAGTCTTTTTGTTTTAGAAATCAACGCTGTGTTTTCTAATTTGTGAGTTGAAAGTTGAAGTTTATAGTTAAATAAATCTTTTTTCCAATCAACGATTGCACTTTGTAACTCATCTACTGATTTTTCGCGCATTTCATTTAATTTCATTTTATAGTTTCCTTATTTAGTTTCCAATTTAGCTTTTTCAACTACTTTAACTTTAATTGGCAGTTTTTGAGCAGCTAATTCTAATGCATGAACTGCAATATTTCTGTCGAAATAATCCAATTCAAAAAGAATTCTGTTCGGTTTAACAACTGCTACCCAATATTCCAAGTTACCTTTACCTGAACCCATACGTGTTTCAGCAGGTTTTGCAGTAATTGGTTTATCAGGGAATATTTTAATCCAAACGTTACCGCCACGTTTGATTTCACGAGTCATTGCACGACGTGCAGCCTCGATTTGTCTGCTGGTAATCCAGCCAGGTTCAACAGCTTGAAGTGCATATCCGCCAAATTCCAATTTTGTTCCTCTGGTTTCTGTGCCTTTCATTCTGCCTTTCATCATTTTGCGGTATTTAGTTTTTTTAGGCTGTAACATTTTATTTTACTCCATTTATTTTCTTTATTTATCTATTACTCTGCATCAGATGAAATTCTACGACGAGGACGTCTTTGTCCTTTTTCAGAGCCGCCTTTTTCATTTTTAGCTTTAATGTTTTGGTCTGCTTTTTCACCAGGCATTAAGTTGCCTTTGAAAATCCAAACTTTAACACCGATTTTACCCATGATTGTATCAGCTTCTGTGAAACCGTAATCAACATCTGCTCTTAATGTTTGAAGAGGAATTCTTCCTTCTTTTGCCCATTCAGAACGAGCGATTTCAGCTCCGCCTAAACGACCTGATACCATAACTTTAATACCCTGAGCACCAGCTCTCATTGTACGCTGCATTGCTTGTTTCATTGCACGTCGGAAAGCAATACGTTTTTCTAATTGCTGCGCAATTGCTTCAGCAACTAATTGAGCATCAACATCAATTCTTGCAACTTCTACAACGTTAATAATTATTGGCTTACCGATATATTTTGAAACTTCTTTTTTCAAATCTTCAATACCTTGTCCGCCACGTCCTACAACGATACCCGGTTTAGCTGTAACAACAGTAACTGTTGTATTTTGTGCTTTTCTAGCGATTAAAATCTTAGAAACGCCTGCTGTATAAAGTTTTTTCTTAATAAATTTTCTGATTTTTGCATCTTCTGCAACGAATTGACCATAATCTTTTACCTTAGCAAACCATGTGCTTACCCAGGGTTGAATTACGCCTATTCTAAATCCTTTTGGATGTGTTTTTTGTCCCATTTTATTTACCTTTATCTTTTACGTTTACTTTTATTGTCGTCAACTTCCGCTCTTAGCGTCAGATTGACATCTACGCGCTATTTTTCGCTTACTTTTAATGTAAGGTGAGATGTACGTTTTACTCTTGAATACATACGACCTTGCGCTCTTGTTTTTGCTCTTTTATATGTAACGCTTTCATCGGCAAAGATTTCAGAAACCTTTAAGCTTTCAGCGCCTACACCAAATTTTTCTTGTGCATTTGCAACAGCGGCTTTCAAGTTCTTTTCAACCACTCTAGCTGCGAAATAAGGCATAAAACGTAACATATCTTGAGCTTCAACAACAGATTTTCCTCTAACTTCGTTAATTACACGACGAAGTTTTCTTGCTGTCATTTTAATATCAGTTTGTCTTGATTTAGCTTCCATTGTTTTTTTCCTTATGTTTTCTTTCTGTGAGATCCCGAATCAAGTTCGAGATGACTTATCTGTACGTTTTGCTATGCAAAACTACAGCTTCGTCATTTTCTTTTAGCAGTCTTATCAGAACCTGCGTGTCCTTTGTACAATCTTGTAGGTGCGAATTCACCTAATTTGTGTCCAATCATTTGTTCTGTTACATATACGGGAACGTGAGTTTTTCCGTTGTGAACAGCGATTGTATGACCTAACATATCAGGTACAATCATAGATGCTCTTGACCAAGTTTTTACAACTTTGTGTTCTGAGTTTGCATTCATTTTTGCAATTTTATTTTGTAGAGCTTCTTCTACGTATGGACCTTTTTTTAATGAACGTGCCATTAATTTATTCTCCTTATTGGTTCGCATACGGGGCTTATGCCCCGTCGCCTATGTTCTTATTTCTTTCTTCTTCTAACAATTAATTTATCAGAAGCTTTTCCTTTTTTACGTGTTTTATAACCAAGAGCTGGTTTACCCCAAGGTGTTTTCGGGTGTCCACCAGGACCAGTTTTACCTTCACCACCACCATGAGGGTGATCGCAAGGGTTCATTGTAACACCACGTACTGTTGGTCTGATACCCATGTAACGTTTTCTTCCGGCTTTACCGATTTTTAGGTTTTTGAATTCTGCATTACCCAAAGTACCGATTGTAGCCATACATTCTTTTCTTACCATTCTCATTTCGCCTGATGGTAATTTAATAGTTACATAGTTACCTTCTTTAGCCATTACTTGAGCTGCGTTACCAGCAGATCTAACCATAACGCCGCCACGTCCAGGTGTAAGTTCAATATTGTGAACAATTGTACCTAACGGGATTAATTCAAGTGGTAGGGCGTTACCTGTTTGTACAGGAGCTTCCGGACCTGAAACGATAACATCGCCTACATTTAAACCTTCCGGTGTTAAGATATATCTTTTTTCACCGTCTGCATAGAATACTAAAGAAATTCTTACATTTCTATTTGGATCGTATTCAATAGTTTTAACTGTTGCAGGTACGCCGAATTTTTCACGTTTAAAGTCAATGATACGATATGCTCTTTTTACACCGCCGCCTTTGTGACGACAAGTAATTCTACCTGTATTGTTTCTTCCTGCTGTTTTTTTCAATGTTTTTAACAATGATTTTTCAGGAGTTGTGCAAGTGATTTCTTGATAATCACTTTTTGTCATCCCTCTTTGTCCTGGGGAAGTAGGATTTATTTTTCTGATTGCCATTTTTATTTTCTCCTTTGGCTTTTTGTATCTGTTAAGGACATGTGCCTGACGCCCTTTTTGCTAAAGTCGTTAAGACTATAAGACGTTGAGTCGTTAAGTTCATTAAATTACAAAATCTTATGTCTTAGGGAATTACCCTATACTCCAACAAGTTCTTCGATTGGATCGCCTTCGATTGTTACGATTGCTTTTTTAGAAGAATCAGTTCTTCCGAATTTATATCCCATTCTTTTTTCGTGAGATGGCATATAAACTGTTCTTACTTTTTTAACTTTTCTACCGGGAAAAGCTAATTCTACAGCTTGAGCAATTTCAACTTTTGTAGCATCTTTAACAACTTCAAAAGTATATTGACCCAATGTAGTTGCACCTACTGATTTTTCAGTGATGATAGGTTTTTTAATTACATCATATAATTTTTCAGTATTAGTTCTTGCTTTACTCATTATTGCAGCCTTTCTGTTACTTCATTTACTGCAGATTCAGTAATTACAACAGAATCAGCTTCAAGTAAATCTTTCACGTTTAAGTTTGACGGTAAAATAATTTTAACACTTGGGATATTTCTTGCTGATAGTTCAAGATTTTTGTTTTCTTCAGCTTTAATATCTGCAACGATTAAAATTTTACCTGATACGTTTAATGATTTTAATGCACTAACCATTAATTTTGTTTTTGGTTCAGCAATTGTTGAGAAGTCTTTAACAACAACCATCTGTTCGCTTCTAGCAGACAATGCAGATTTCAATGCTAATTGTCTTGCTTTTTGAGGCATATTGAATGCGTAGCTTCTTGGTTTTGGTCCAAAGATTACGCCGCCGCCTGCAAACAATGGAGAACGAAGTGAGCCTGCTCTTGCTCTACCAGTCCCTTTTTGTTTCCAAGGTTTTTTACCGCCGCCAGATACTTCTGCTCTTGTTTTGCAAGATGCTGAACCTTGACGAGCGTTGTTCAATTGTCTTCTCAATGCTAAATGCATTACGTGTAAATTTGGTTCAACACCGAAAACTTGTTCGTTTAAAGTGATTTCACCTAATTTTTCACCATTTGTATTTAAAATTTCTTTTGACATTTTTGTTTTTCCTTTTGCTTTCCGCTTACCCCTTTCGGTTTCCCGTTTTATATGGTAAGAGCGGCTTATACAATACTTAATTTTAGAAGTTCAGAGGTCAGGAGGTCAAGATGTCAGGCTATTTACGTAAACGGCTTGCCTTCTTGGCTTCCTACAGCCTGCCTTCCGGTTAGTTCCATTTTGTTCTTGTAGGAACGATTGTTACCAATCTACCTTCGCATCCCGGTACTGAACCTTTTACCAATACTAAACCATTAGCTGAATCAACTTTAACTAATTTCAATTTAGTAATAGTAACTCTTTCATTACCCATGTTACCAGCCATTCTTTTACCTTTGATAACACGTGATGGAGTTGTACCTGCACCGATAGAACCAGGTTCTCTGTGGTTTTTAGAACCGTGACCCATAGGTCCTCTTGAGAAGTTCCATCTTTTTACTGTACCTTGGAAACCTTTACCGATTGATTTTCCTGTAACATCAACTTTTTGAACGTTATCAAGAACTGACAATTCGATTTTGTCACCAACTTTGTAGTCTTGTGGGTTTTCTACTCTGAACTCTTGAAGGTGTCTAAAGTTTCCTAAATTGTTTTTCTTAAAGTGGCCTAATTCAGCTTTTGTTAAGTGTTTTTCTTTAGCTGCAATTGTACCAACTTGAATAGCATTGTAACCATCAGTTTCAACTGTTTTAACTTGAGTAACAACAGTTTCGTCAACTTTGATTACTGTTACAGGAATAGCCAAACCTTGTTCATCAAAGATTTGTGTCATTCCAACTTTTTTACCTATTACACCTAGTGTCATATTTCTTACCTTTCTAGCTCGCCATACTTGGTACGGACATAATTCCGTCCCGTTTCCGGTTTGCATTTTCTCTTGCGAGCGCTACTATAGCTCTTTACCTTTCAGGACTTTCACCTGACACGTGCCTGACGTGAAGTAGTTCACATTACATGCATAATGCTTATTTAATTGTCAATTGTGTTGAAGGTTTTACCCCTCACCCGAATTTGTAAACTCACCTTGCTCGTTAACAAATTCTACCCTCTCCCTCAAGGGGCGAGGGAAAGACTTTTATAACTTAACTTCAATATCTACGCCAGCTGGCAAATCAAGTCTGCCAAGTTCCTCAACAGTTTGCTGAGTTGGTTCGTATATATCAATAATACGCTTATGAGTTCTCATTTCAAAATGTTCACGAGATTTTTTATCAACGTGAGGTGAACGCAATACGCAATATATACGTCTTTTTGTAGGTAAAGGAATAGGGCCTGCTACTTTAGCATCTGTTCTTTTTGCTGTTTCTACGATTTTGTCAGAAGATACGTCAATTAACTTGTGATCGTAAGCTTTCAAACAAACTCTGATTCTTTGTCTTTGTGTAGTTGCCATTGTGCAATTCCTTTTTCTTTTTATGTATTACATTACTTGGAGATTCGACTAATGTTTTAGGGTATAATTCCAAGCATATCAATCGTAAAACAAACAAATTCCCCTGTCAACAGGGGAATTGTAAATTTGTATAGATTTGTAAACCGTTTTTGTGAAAATTTATTTTCCTAAATATTTTGCCAAACCCATTTTTGGAAATTCAAATTTTGGAATTTCTATACATAGTATTTTTTAGCAACTTTACCACAGTCTGGCATTTTAAGAGGTTTCAATTTTATTTTCAATGCCAACTTTTCTTTAGAAGCTTTTATGGCTTCCAATACATTATCCCAGGTAGCATTTTGAGGCAAATTAAATCTTTCCAGCAAACCTTCGACTTCTTTTTTACCTTTTTCTGTTAATTTGCCACCTTTGTCAAACATGTCTTTTGTAATCCCTTTTAGCGCATTTGGAGTAATTTCAGAACGAATTCCATGCATATAAACTAATTCTTCGGCAAATTTTTTATCTTTTACCGCAAGTCTTTTTACAGCATTTGAAAATCCACGAACTCCTGATTCTAACATTGCAACTTTTCCTGACATAACATTTTCCTTTCTTTTTCTACTTTTTTACTTTCTTTTGAAAAATCGATTTTCCTTACTCTTTTATAAAAACACAAACGCCAAAACTATTGCTATGGGCGCAAAAATGCTATGCTATGCTATGCTATGAGCGATTATACAAGGGTTTCCAGCTTTGTAAAATTTTGTTAAGATTTTGTTACGTTGGTAAAGTTAGTAGGTAAATAGCAGGTTGGCATTACTATGCCAACATCATTACCTTTAACCCCTCACCCGAATTTCTAACGTTCGTTCCTCACGTTGAAATTCATCCCTCTCCCTCAAGGGGCGAGGGGATAATATTGCCATGTAATAAAAAAACCAACCTTTCGGTTAGTCTTTTTTGTCTTCTTTTTCATCTTCCGATTCATCTTCTTCTGATTCGTCAGGTTCTTCTGAAACTTCTTCGTCACCTGAATCTTCATCATCAACTTCGTCGACAACCTCTTCGTCCTGAGGTTCCTCTTCCTCATCTTCTTTTGCCAGAGCTTCTTTGATTTCCTCTTCATCTTTTGCTCTGATTACAGGAATTGAAAGCATCAATGCGACTTGATCACCATCTTGTTCAAGATTTAAATCCAATGCATCTTTATCCATTTCAACATATTTTGAAAGAAGTTCCACAAGTTCTTTTCTCATTCTGTCCATTAATTCAGGAGTCAAATTTGTTCTATCCTGCATCAAGACAACACGCAATCTATTACAAGCCGTATCTTTCGCGGATTCTACTTCTTCGATTTCTGTCTGGCGGAAAAAACCCATAACTTTATTGTATAAATTTGCCAATATCATTATTTATTTTCTCCTTTCAGACTTGAAAAGAATTTTTTCATTTTCGCAACAATTCCTTTTGGTTCTTCTAAATCCAAAAACGGTACATCTTCACCAATAATTCTTCTTGCAACATTGTTGTAAGCTTTACCTGCAAGTGATTTTTCATCATTTACAATAGGTTCACCTTTATTAGTTGATGTAATAATACCTGTATCTTCCGGAATTATGCCTATAAGTTCAGCTGAAAGTATTTCGACAACATCATCGACACTCATCATATCATTTGATTTGATAAGGTTTGGGCGAACTCTGTTTAGCAGCAATTTATAAGATTTAATTTCCTCTTTTGCTTCCAAAAGTCCGATAATTCTATCAGCATCGCGGACTGCTGACATTTCCGGTGTTGTTACAACAATTGCTTCAGAGGCCCCCGCTACTGCGTTTTGAAAACCTTGTTCAATACCAGCAGGACAGTCTACAAGAATAAAATCAAAATCCTCTTGTAATTTTTCACAAATATCTTTTAATTGTTCTTCTGTAACTGCTGTTTTGTCTCTTGTTTGTGCTGCTGCTAAAAGACAAAGATTAGGATTTTTTTTGTCTTTAACAAGTGCTTGTTTAAGCTTGCAGCGTTCTTCCACAACATCTACAATTGTATATACTATTCTGTTTTCTAAACCTAATAAAAGGTCTAAATTTCTTAATCCCAAATCGGTATCAATCATTACAACTTTCTTACCTGTTTTAGCAAGAGCTGTACCTATGTTGGCATTAGTAGTTGTTTTACCGACACCGCCTTTTCCGGATGTTATTACAATAACTCGTCCGCTCATTATTTCTCCTTTTTATTCGTGTATTTTATGTATAAAAATCTGTTTTTTTCTAACACAAGCTTCTTCCGGCACAAATGTATCCGTTTTTTGAATATACGGAATATTTGCACTGTCTGGACGTCTTGCAAATGTATCAGCAATTCTCAACTGAATTGCATTCATTTTTAAGGCTCTGATTCTTGCATATTGATTTCCTGCACTTCCAGCATGTGCAATACCTCCAAGAACACCCCAAACTGTAATATCTCCTTTTGCGATAATTTCAGAACCGGGATTTGCATCTCCAATAATAACAATGTTACCATCAGAAGTTATGCTCTGACCGGAACGCAATGTTCTTTGAATGTATAACGTAGGAAGTTTTTCAGTTTCTCTTAACTGTTTTCTTACATCATCAAGAGTAAAATCTATTTCTTCAATATCTTCAATTTTATTAGCATTTTCTAGTGCGTCATTAAATTTTTCTAAATCTGAAGAATTTTCATTTGAAACTATTTCTTCAACAAATTCTTTTACAGGTGCTTCAATAGTTTCCGGCGTTTCAATAGTTTCCATTCTATTGTCAATAATCAAATCTTCAGTTTTTTCATCTTCAACCGGCTGAATTTCGTCTGATGAAACTTCTTGCTTTAATTCCTTTAAATCTTTTTCTTGTGCAAAAGTTTTTATTTCAGTTCCTTCATCACCAAAAATTTTATCTAGAGCTTTTTCAAGTTCCTGATTAACTTTTTCCTGATCTGCATTAAATTCAGGAGTAGGAACTTTATTCTCAAGAACTGAAACTTCTATATTTAAGTCAGCGGCAGAATTAACAGTAACATCAGAACTTGTAGTTACAAATTCGATTTCCGAATTCATTGATTCAACCAATGCTTTTATACTTGTAAGTTCTGAAACTGACAAATCAACGGAACCGAGTTTAAGACAAACTTTTTTGCTTTGTGCATCCGGTAAATCTAAAATTCTGCTTAATTCATAAATAATTTCTGATGTTTTACCAGCATTTGAAACATCAACAATAAAGCCGTTTTCAATGTATCCCTTATCCATATTTTATCCTTCCGCAAATCTTTCCTTGATTTTCACAAGATTTTTACTTTTGGCTAGAAACTTTTGTTTCCATAAAAACATGAATACATGAACATTAAATAACATCAATGAAATATTTCGAATTGTAATATTTATTTATGCAAAAACTGATTCATTTACCCGTTTTTTATTGATTCTTTGAGCCATTTCAGATTTTGTAATTTTGCCATCTTTGTTATAATCCATTTTCGCATTTACAGAATTATATCCGGCTTCACCTTTAGAATACAAAACTTCACGTCCAGCTCTGCTCGGGGCAAAAATTAATGCGTATAAATCACCGGCTGTCAATCTCTTATCTTCAGAAATTTTAGCATATTTTTTAGAAATCTGTATTGTTTTTTCAACTAAATCTAATTGTTCAATTGCTGACATATTAGAAATTTTTTCTTTAGTTAAATTAGAATAACCGCCTTTTGTTCTCAAATCCTGTACCGCAGAATCTCCAAATTGAATTAAACCTACATAACTTGTTCCTTTTCCAGCTTGAGGATTTAATGAAGATTCGCTATTCATAAGTGCAAGTAAATCTTTATAATCACAATTAATATTTTTTGCAACTTGTTTAACCTTATCTAAGAAAGGTTTACCTAATGTCTTTGCAGAAGCTGGAGTTGAGGTTTTAGAGGTTTCAACCGAATTATTTGAACTTGAAACTTCAGAATTTGAAGTTTTATCCGATACCATATTGGAATAATTATTATATGTATTATTAAATATTTCAAACCAGTTAGGTCTATTATTAAGAATTTGAGAATTTTCTGCATATAAGTTATTCAAACAAGAATTGAAAACAGAAAAATCAAAACTTGAATTGTTATTATACTGTACCGATGGGAAATTATAAGTTTGCGGCTGTACAAAAACGGGTTGTTGAGGCATAAACATACTCATCATCCTTGACATAAGTCCGAACTGGTAAACTTGTGCATAAACATTGTTCCCGCAATAACAGTTATGATAATGCGGCATACATCTATTAAAGTTTAATCCCCAGTTAAAAAACATTATTTTCCCTTAATTATTCCCGTATATATATAAAGTATGTATTTTAAACATAATTGCTAAAAAACAGTTTCTTTGTTAAATTTTGTTAACAAATACATACTATTAACTAATGGAATATTCTATGTTTATTATATTATTATTTCAGGGCAGGATATTATGATATTTAATGAAACAAAGACACATGAAATTACCGTCGACGTAGTAATTGTAACAATGAAAAATGATGCATTACAGGTTTTACTTGTAAAACGTACAAATGAACCTTTTAAAGATAAATGGGCTATTCCGGGAGGTTATGTAAGATTATCTGAAAACCTTGATCAAGCGGCATTAAGAATATTAAAAGAACGCACAAATGTTGATAACATTTATCTTGAACAATTGTACACATTCGGCGACCCGCTTCGTCACCCGAATTCAAGAGTAATCACATGTGCATATTTCGCATTAGTAAGAGCGGAAGATATAAATATTGTTACTACTCCGGAATTAGGCTGGCATAAAATTTCAGCACTGCCGCCTTTAGCATTCGACCACAAAGAAATTATTGAATATTCAATGAAAAGAACACGTGAAAGACTTGAGCTTTGCCCTGTTGCATATCAATTATTAAATGAAAAATTTACTCTTACAGAAATGCAAAGAGCATATGAATTAATTATGCGTAAAAAGCTTGATAAAAGAAATTTTAGAAAAAAAGCTCTTTGTACAAACGGTCTTATTGAACTTGATGAATACACAAAATCATCATCAAAACGTCCAGCAAGATTATATACTTTTGAAAATATAGAATTAAACTCTAAAAGGGCACATTTCATTTCTAAGAAAAAGGAGAAAAAATGTTAGTAAATATTGTTTGGGCTGTACAAATAGTATCAGCTTTACTTTTAATAATATTAATATTATTACATTCACCAAAAGGCGATGGCATCGCAGGAATGGGCGGTGTATCACATGTATTTGCATCACAAAAAAGTGCCGAAAAAGGTCTAAATAAACTTACTGGTATAATTTCTGCAATCTTTTTAGTTTGCACATTTTTACTTGGTTTTGGCTTAATAAGATAAGATTTACCCTCCACTTGGGGGAGGGTCGAAATCTTTGATTTCGGGGTGGGTATGAATATTTTAGTCACAGGGGCATCTAAAGGTATAGGAAATGCCATTGCAAAAGAACTCCAAAATATTGGAGAAATTTTTGTTACAGGAAGAAATGAACAAGCTCTTGCGGCTTGTAATGCTAAAGGTTTTTGTGTTTGCGACCTGTCAAAGGACATTAATGATTTAGTAAAATTTATAGAAGAAAATAATATTGATGTTTTAATTAATAATGCTGGAGAATATATTTATAGCAGCCTGGATTCAATGGAAACAGCTGATATCCAAAGACTTTATCAAACAAATCTTATTGCACCTGCCTATTTGATATCTAAAGCAATTCCTCATATGAAAGGACAAAGATGGGGGAGAATTATAAATATAGGTTCAATCTCAGGAGTAATGGGCGAAGCTTATGCAAGTATTTATTCATCTTCAAAAGCTGGACTAATAGGGCTTACAAAAGCATTAGCGCTTGAACTTGCAGAATATGAAATTACTGTAAACACAATTAACCCGGGCTGGGTAGAAACCGAACTTGGCATGAATTCTATTGAGGACAGTGATTTTTCAAGGGATGAAATATTACAATGTATTCCTCAGAAAAGATTTGTAAAACCGGAAGAAGTTGCCAAGCTTTGTAAATATTTAATTTCTTCAGACGCCAAAGGTATAACTGGGCAGTCAATAAACATTTGCGCCGGCTTGAGTGTCGGAATCTAGTTAATTTTATCAACAATATCCTGCGCCGTAATTTTTAAACAATCAAGAGTATCGCAAGTTGTTTGGCGATGCTCCCATAAGCATGGTTTTATAGGGCACTTGTCATTTGCTTTTATAGGTATAACCAATTCAGATTGAGGAATTAATTTTTTATCGTCTGTCGGACCAAAAATAACATACGTTTTTGTTTTCATTGCAACTGCTGCATGAAGAGGAGCTGAATCCGAACAAATAAATTGCTCGGCTTTACCAATTAAAACTGCAAGATCTTTTAAACTTTTTGTTTTACCGTAATAATCAGATATTTCCCCTAGCCCATCTAGGGAGAGGGTAGAATTTGTTAATGGGTTTTGCGAATTTACAAATTCGGGTGAGGATATATATTTACTTGTTTTACGAATAATTTCAATAACCTCTTTATCGTCAGGCCCGCCTGCCAGCATAACATGTTTGCCTCGTTTCACAAGCATATCAATAGTTTCAGCCCAAATTTCAGCAGAAATAGTCTTTATCATGCCTTTTTGAACACTCATTTTGCTAACCCCGGGGTGAATTAAAACAGAATTTGGAATTTTCTCCTGCGGTTCAACATCAATTTCAGGTAAATATGTTTTATAATTTGTTATAGGCTTAACCAAATCGTGATACATTGCGCAGGCATACTGATTTTTATTCAGCGGAACAGCTTTAGTAAGCAGTTTTTCACTCAACGCTCCTGTGCAATATCCATAACGTTTTTTAATTCCCGTCATAAAAAGTAAAAGACTTATAAGTTTATTACCGCCTGATGATATAACCATATCAAATTTACCCTTACGAGCAAGCCATACAAGTTTCATCAATTCTAAGTATTTATTTTTGCCTTTTATATCAATCAAAAATAAATTATCAATTATGTTTGTCAAATCCTTAACGCTTTTACTTCTTGGCTCAAGTGCCAGAGTAATTTTTGCCTCAGGAAATTCTTTTTTTAATGATATTAATGCCGGAAGAAAAAATATTTCATCACCGATTCCGCCAAAATTTATTGCCAATATGTTCATAATACGATTATATAACAAATATGTCATTGCGAACGAATGTGAAGCAATCCAGCTTATTATTAATACATAAATATTTTTTATTGTATAATTAATTTATGGTAAATAAAGTAACAACTGCAACTGTTATCGGGCTGGATGCATATAAAGTTTCTGTCGAAACGGATGTTTTAAACGGGCTACCTGCATTTTCTATTGTAGGTTTACCGGATACTGCAATTAATGAAGCACGTGACAGAGTTCGTTCTGCAATAAAAAATTCCGGTTTTACTTTTCCCGCAAAAAAAGTTGTTATAAATCTTGCTCCGGCTGATTTAAAAAAAGAGGGTTCAAACTTTGATTTACCAATAGCAATTGGACTTTTAACCGAAGAAGAAGTTATTATCGAAGAAAAAACTAAAGGTTATGCCTTTATTGGAGAACTTTCTCTTGACGGGAGTTTACGGGGAGTTACCGGAGTTTTACCTTTAATTTTAGGATTAAAATCTCAAGGTATAAAAAACATATTTGTTCCGAAAATAAATTCTACAGAAGCCGCTTTAGCCGGTGATATTAATATTTTTGGTGCAGAAACTCTTTCTGATGTTATAAATCACTTTATTGATTCACCTATAAAACCAACTGTTATCAATATTGAAAATTATTTAAACATAAATTCTAATTGCGATTATGTATACGATTTTAAAGATGTAAAAGGTCAGCAAAAAGCGAAACGTGCACTTGAAATTGCAGCTGCGGGCGGACATAACATGCTTATGACTGGTTCACCAGGTTCGGGTAAAACTCTTATGGCTAAATGCTTTGCATCTATATTGCCACCTCTTGAACTTCAAGAAGCTCTTGAATTAACAAGGATATACAGTATTTGCGGACTTTTATCCTCTGATGAACCGTTAATGACTAAACGTCCATTCCGGTCAGTTCATCATACCGCATCTGCAAATGGAATTATAGGCGGAGGAACAAACCCGAAACCCGGAGAAATTACGCTTGCTCATCGCGGAGTACTGTTTTTAGATGAAATGGTTGAATTTCCAAGAAATGTATTAGAAGTTTTGCGACAGCCTTTAGAAGACGGAGAAATAGTTATTTCACGCGCCAAACATTCAGTAAAATATCCAGCAAAATTTATATTACTTGGCGCAATGAATCCTTGTCCTTGCGGCTATTTAGGTGACAAAGAAAAGCAATGCACATGCTCGGAATTCCAAATAAATCGGTACCAATCAAGACTTTCTGGTCCGCTTTTAGATAGAATTGATTTACAGGTTGAAGTTCCAAGACTTACATCTGAAGAATTATTAAATACTCAAACAAATGCTGAACCATCAGAAAAAATAAGAGAACGGGTAATAAAAGCCCGTAAAATCCAATCTGAACGCTACAAAAATGATGGAATTCTTACAAATGCCGAATTAACATCAAAACTTATAAAAAAATATTGTCAGTTAGATAAAACCGGCACAGAAATGCTTAAAATTGCATCTGTAAAATATCATCTATCCGGCAGACGTTATGACAGAATCTTAAAACTTGCAAGAACTATTGCCGATATTGATAATTCAAAAGATATTAAACAAACACATATAATGCAGGCTTTGCAATACCGAATATCAAAAAATAATTAACTCATTCCAACTGATCTTTTCCAGCGCGTATAGTTAAGCCAAACACGACCTTTTTATATTCCTCAAGCGAAAGTTCTCTGTGTAAATAATCCATATTGCCGGTACCAATTATCCATGCCGCGCACATTCCACCAGCTTGCCAATGCGCATCAGGACTACGTTTTTTTGTACAAAATACAGCATCATACGTCCACCATTTAGGATAACCGGTTACAACAGGGGCATTATTTCTGGCATTTAAATACAAAAAGAATATATCTTTACCCAAAGTATTTGGTCCTTTTAAACCATTTGTATCTACAAGTAGCATTGGAGCTTTAACATCTGAATCATGTTTAATAGCTACTAATGCCCCATCTTTTAGTGCAAACTGGTAATCTGACTCAGATGTATAACAATGCTGTTCACTACTTCCGCCATTATTATTATCTAAATCTGCACATTTTCGTTTATTTGGTGGTGTATAAGGAACGACTTCTAAATACTGAGACAAAATATTAAACACTTTTTCTTCGCCGTTTTCATCAGCAATCCCCCAATCATTAGCAATCCCATATTCTTCATACGCCCTTGCATAAGCATTTGAAATAGTATTATACACTTTTTTAAACTGACTTAACCAAGTTTTTTCCTGATATTTCTGAACTAACGGTGTAATAGTCAACGCCGCCACAACACCGATTATGCCAAGGGTGATTAGAGTTTCTGCGAGTGTAAATGCTGGGCATTTCACCCTCTCTCTTTGTGAGAGGGTTGAATTTGTTAGTGAGCTATATGCGAACTTACAAATTCGGGAGAGGGTAGGGGTTTTATCAGTCTTTAAGACGTTAAGACGATAGGTCGATAAGTTCTTATCGTGTGCTACGCACGTAGTCCTGCCGGTAGATGTTGGTGAAGACTTTAAAGATATAGGTATATGTTTTACGCACGTAGCCCTGTTGATAAATATCGGAGAAAACTTAAAAGATGCTGGTATATGTTTTACGCACGTAGCCCTGCCGGTAGATGTTGGTGAAGATTTTGTAGACTCTTGAATAGGTGTCGCACACAAAACACTTTCCCCTCGCCCCTTGAGGGAGAGCGAATTTGCGGACGGACGGAGTAAAACGAGTCCGGATAGCGAACAGATTGAGCCTTTTGTTGCGTAGCAACTTTGGCGAAACTCTGT
>CATLEG010000011.1 GCA_949915775.1 uncultured Candidatus Melainabacteria bacterium
GTGATAGATTTTTTACGATTCTCTCTAACTACTTTCGCTATTGCTTTTTGTAACTCTTTTTTAAGTTCTTGCATAATATTTATTATTGTTCTAATATAATGACAAGTTGTCATAATATTATGACAATAAGGTGCTTATTTAAATTTGGAGATTAATAATAGATGGAAAACGAACAAAATAAATCTATAACCATTTTGTCAAAAAGAACAGAACGAAAGCACTTATCAATATTGGCTTTTGTACTTATTGGTATAATAAATGCCTTTGCTCTTGAATCTGAATATTTTGATATAATTCATCCATTTGCATACAACTTATTAATGCTATTAACTTGTTCTTTATTAATTGCAATAATTATATTTTGGATAAAAGGTATAATAGATTATATTCATAATGGTTCATCAAAAATTCTGAAAAAGAATTTAACTAATGAAGATAAAATATTATTTAATGATATTAAATCAAAAAAACAATGGATAAAGTATCTTTGGATTATTTTATTTATTATTTTGGCCGTAAAAACAAATAGTAATCCTAATACTGATATTCCTAATGTTGAAAATAATTCACAAACTAAAACAGTTGAAACTCCGAAACCAGTTCTATCGAAACCTAAAAAAGAAGAAGTTAAACAGAGTCAACCCAAAGAAGATTTAACTTGGTTTGCTCAATATGCATGTCAACAAGAAATAAAAGCTCGTGCAATTTATCCACCATCAGTCAAAGTAAATTTTAGACGTGATAACTATATTAAAGGCAACAGCTATACCATATATGGAACAGTAGATAGTCAAAATGCTTTTGGAGCAATGGTAAGACAAAATTTTGCCTGTGAAGCTATTATTGACGAGGCAAACGATAAATATTGGGTTAATGATTTAAATATTGAATAGGTAGATTATGAAAAAATATATCATACTAATTATGTTATTATGCTTAGCAAACAATTTTTCTTTTGCAATTGATAATGGCATACAAATTTCAGAAAAAGATAAAAAAATATATGTAATGCGAAAAACAACACAAGAATTATATGGAGAAGATGTAATTGTTTATCATATATGTTATGTTGAAAAAGCACAAAAATTTCTAAAAAAAGGAGATTTTGAAAAAGCCAATAAATATATAAATCTTGCAATATACTATTATGATAAAAATCCATTAACATATTTAATAAAGTCAGAAATTAATTTACATAATAATGATATTAAAAGTGCAAAATTAAATTTACAAAAAGCTTGTGATATAAGAGATACAAATATCAAAACAAATAAAAATGGTGAATATATAGAAGAATACAATAATAGATTGTATGATTCGTATACTGCTGAAACACTGTGGGTAAGAATACTCAAATTATATGCAAAAATTGCCATTAAAGAAAATAATATTGAATTAGCAGAAGATTATATTAATGAAATTAGAGAAAATTGGAAATATTTTGATAGTGAAGTAACTCTTATTTATAGTAAAATACTTGAAGCACAGGGGAAACACGATGCAAGTTATGGTTATAAAACTGTTTCTTATTCAATACAAAAGGCAAATAATGAAATAAACAAACATCCAAATAATGCAGAATTATATTATGACAATGCATATGCATTTAGTCTAATGGATGAAAATGAATTTGCATTAAGATATATCAACAAGGCTATAGAAATTTCTCCCAAAAGTGAATACCTGCTTTTTAAGGTCGACTTAATTGAAGATAAAAAAGAAATTCTGAAACTATTAAATGAAGCTGTACAATTAAGTCCAATAGATAATGCACAAGTTTATGAATATAGAGGAACATATTTCATGGAAGATGGACAATATGAAAAAGCATTAAATGATTTCAAAAAAGCTATTCAATATGGTACAAAAGAAGATGAGTTAGCTAATAGTCTTGGAATTTGTTATTTTGAAACTGGTAATTATCATGAAGCTATAAAATATTTCTCAAAGCCGGATTGCAATTTAGGATATAAGGCTGATACATTAATGGAACTCGGCAAGTATCAGGAAGCTTTAGATATTTACTATAAAATATTAAATAATCCTGACTATAACAAAGATGCAATATTGATTAATATAAAATACTGCAAAAACCACATGAAAAAATAAAGAGGTAATAAGTTGCTAAAGAAACCTGTAGTATTTCTTCTATTTATCATAATTTTATTAGTTTCTATACCCGTCTTATGCCAAATCTTTGTCTTAAACCAAAACGGAAACAATCTACTGCCGGAAAAAGAAAAATTAAGAGAATCTGATTATGTAAATGCATACTGCAAAGGTACAAAAGAATACGTTTTACCGGACAAGACACGTATTGATTGCTTAACAGAACAATATGCCTGTGAATTTGACTGGGCTAAAAAATGGTATGAAGGTTTTGGACAAGCTCTCTGGTATGCACATAATTCAGGTAAAAAACCTTGCTTGGTTTTAATTTTAAAAACTCAAAAAGATTACATATATTTTGATAGAGCAAAAATCCTATGCGATAAATACAATGTTCACTTAATAGATATTAAAAGTAAAAATTTTCAAGCAAACAGTATAAAATAGGAGTAAATATGAAAAACATATTATTACTAACAATTATCGGTTTATTAATTACCATGCCTGCATTCGCCTATGAAAAACACTATATTAAAAACAATAAAGGACAGACTACAGGCTACACTAAAACTTACTCAAATGGCAAAACTGTTCAATACAACAAAAAAGGACAGGTTGAATATACTTACAAAAAGGATTCTTCCGGTAAGGTTACAAAGTATTCTAAAACTGGTAGAAAATTAGAAACTTATAAATAAACAATTTTAAGGCTTGTTAAATTTCAAATAGGTATAAATACATCATGAACATCATAAAAGTCGATTCTGGAACATCACTACAACGATACGTTAATTTAGCCCAAGCCACATAAGGGTTCTAGGACAACAATTTTAAGCATAGTACTTTTTATACTAATCATATTAGAAACTCTTTATACTTTTCAACCTGAAATTTTAAACATGGAATGTCGTACATTTTTTTTGCAATAAGTTTAGCATTTTCGATTTTGTTCTGTATTTTAAATTCATTTAAAATACTAATAAGAACATCAATTTCCTTATGTAAATATTCGACATCTGCAAGTGATGAAATAAAAATAGCTATCAAATTATATACAAGTGCATTATTTTGAGTAACTTTTAAATAACATAATATTTTTTCTAAAAATTGTCCAATACTATTGTGTGCAATTAAACTTTTAGGAAAGGCTTGTTGAAGAACTAACTTTAATTCTTCTTGATACGTTTCAATCTCATTAATATCGCAATAGCGATTAAATATAGCTAATAATGTACTTACAAAAGCTTTGTTTTTAATTTTCACAATATCAATCCAAAATGTCATAACTTTTTCTTTAGAATAATTTGGATTTTCTCTATATTTTAAACCATTTAATATATCTTGATAATCTTTGTCAGAAAAATGTTTACTAAATTCTTCAAAAATTTTATCTTCATTAAATCTTAATTTTGAATCTAATAACATTCTTACAAATCTTGTTCTTATTTCACCTTCTTTTATTTCATTTTTTTCAAAGGCTTCTAAAATTAATGATTTTAAATCTTTAAATTGAGGTATATAACGGAAATAAGAAAGATATCCATTTAAAAAATATTTTTTAGCTTTGTCTTTTAATTGGTGTATCCTTTCCAACAAAT
Source organism: uncultured Candidatus Melainabacteria bacterium (assembly GCA_949915775.1). Lineage (GTDB taxonomy): Bacteria > Cyanobacteriota > Vampirovibrionia > Gastranaerophilales > Gastranaerophilaceae > Stercorousia. The sequence goes on from CATLEG010000011.1 coordinate 3,708, forward strand.
GTAAATCTTTATATTTATAAGACAAGTAATCATATTGCATTCCAAGATAATAATAAAATTCACGGCATCTTTCTTCATTTTCTTTTAAAAGAATATATTCTAAGAAATTTTTATCATCATTATTAAGTACTCTGATTTTTGTTAAATGCTCCATATAACATCTAAAATTTCTGCCATGTGTAGTATTTAAAGCAGTAAAACTTATGTCATATTCATTTTTGTAATAACTTTCATCATAATCACAATAAGCAATTTGCTTTATATATTTGAAAATTTTCTTGAAATATTTGTGTCTTTTAGTTACAACATTGAAATTAAAATCTATTAATTCATACAATAAACTATAATAATCTTCTTTATTAGAATTTGTTGCAGCCAGTTTCTTATCTATAAATAATATTGCTTTATTTAAAGAATTTATATTTTCAACATTTTGTGAAAGAACTTCTATAAAAACTCGTATAAATCCTATTTTATTTAAATTGACAAGATTATCGTCTTCTAAATATTTGTTGATATTTTCAGATATTAATTTTTTGAACAAGTCAATAAGCCCACGTTCATTTACTTCTTCTACACTTTCTTTGTCAAATTGAACTAAATGATGATTATATTCTCTATCTTGATTTACATATTCAATTTGCTCCTTCACAGATTTCAATCTAAATTCTTCTTCTGATATTGGTGATACATTTCTGACCCAGCCGCCTACACCAGACTGCCAATATATTCCAGGATTTTCTTTTTCATATTGATATTTTTCTTTTAATTCATAGAATAGATTCTTAAATTCTGAATGTTCTTTTAAACCATGTAACACATTATACTTAGTTCTTTCATCTTTCTTTGGAAATTTATCTAAATACACTTTTATATCATCATTTAATGTGTCCAAATTATCTATTTTGTTAATACTTTTAAATATTTGTACTAACTCATAAAGACATATATCTGTTACCTTAACAATATTTTTTTTATTTATATGTTTAAAAAATTCTTTTAATACATCTATATATTTATCTAAATTTTCATAAATAAAATATAAACCTAACTTTCTGAGCATAAAGATTCTTTGCGATAATAATTTCTTTATATTACAAGCAATATCCTTACCTGAATTTAAATTAAGACATAAAAAATATAAAATAATATCTGAAACATCACTACTCGTATAATCATTTACAAAACTCTTGTTAATTTCTTCCATATCAAATTTTTGATGCCTAAAAACATCTAATATATCATTTAAGTTATCATGTGTTTTTAAATAAACTTTATTATATTTTTCGACCAAATAATCAAAAAGAAATTCTTGTGATAGAGTATTTTGAATGTTTTCTTTACTAGTTTCGTCATTAATAATTTCGCTCAAATAATAGGTTTCATATATAACCTCGCCTCTTTTATCAAAAGAGGTAGATTTTAATTCATATGTTAATAGAGTAGATATTGTTGCCTTTATTAAATCTTCGTATTCTACTATTTGTTCTTTTTTATATATATTTTTAACTAATTCTATTGCATGTTTATGTTTTAAAATCTTAGTGTAATCAATTTTATTTAAATCTATAATATCAAATCTATCTAATAATTCTGTTAACTTATAATATGTTGAATAATGAATATCATTAATTTCAATTTCTTTGATATTTTCATTTATTATTTCTATAATAATATCTTTAGTATTGGAATCATAAGTGCGTTCTAAATACTGTATAACCCAATAAGATGCATCGTCTGTAAAATTTAATAGTCCTTCTTTTTGAAATGGTACTAAAAACTCTTGTGCGGAAAGTTCTTTAAAAAATAGACTTTTTTCATTTATATCAGATTTTAAATTATTACACAGTTCTTTTATAGTTATCTTACCCAAAATCAACTTCCTCCGGATTTGTATACCTTATTAATGCGGGTTTTTCTTTTGAAATATTTAATATTGTTTTAGTTAAATTTTCAATAACTTCTTCAAAGCTTTGTTCGATGCCAGTACTATCGGTATCATATACATATGTTTTTATCTTGTGATTACTAGCTATATCAAAATAATTTTTATTAAATTCATTTTCTAAAACTTTCGCTTCGCAATTATCTACAATAACACTAATTTGTTTAAAATTTTCTGTATTAGGCTTATTCGCGATTATCTGAAGAATTTCTTCATCACTTAATGAATAACCTAAAAAGATAATATAAAATTCTTTTAATAAGTCCTTTATAAATTGTTTTTGTCGCTTATATTCATCTGAATTTTCAAGTATGTAAACTCTATTATATTGTTCTTTACTTAGGACTAAATCCATATAAGATGATTGCTTAAATTCTGAGGAGTCCCCACTAAAACGACCATGAAGATAAATTATTGAATCAAGCAAATTGCTTTGAGAAGGATTTTCCATATTAATATATGGAATGTAAAAATTTCTGTTTAGACCTTCTTCTTCGGTTTGAAACTTTTCAATCATTACATCATAATTCGTTTGAAGGATTAATACAGCTTTTTCTTTATATAGTTTATTTAAACAATTATATATTTTACTATCTTTGAAATTTTTTCGAGGGTTTTCGTAAAATAATTCTTTTAATAAATTATTAAATTCTTGTTCTTTATTTTTATTTTTTATCTTTTCTGTACAAATACTAATTATCTTTATAGGTTTATTTAAACTTAATAAATTTAGTTTTTCAGAACGAGTAATAATTTTTTGTTGCAAGCAAAATTTCGTAATACTATTCGCTAATCCTTGCCAATCGGGCATCCCAATATTAAATCCTACACCTGAACCCAAAAACAAGCACACTCTTTTTGCTTTTATCGCATCTTGAAATTCTACTTCCTTAAATAATGACTTGTAATCTTCTAACATACAATTTATTTTAATATAAATATACAAAATTTTACGATATTTCTAAACAATAAGATGGTTAATATAAAATTACCAATTTCATTGTCAGTTAAAATAGGGGGCAGTAACATTTTCATAAGAATAAATAACCATGCCAGCAAACTATGCTATAATTACCTTATGATAGATATTAAATCTAAAGATGAATTAATTGAGATTATTACACCCGTTAGGCTTGGTGCTTATGGTTCTAGCGATAATTCTATATTATTAAATGAATATATCTATAATCTTAAACTATCAGAAGCTTTTTATCCGGCTTTGTCATTATTGGAAATCACTCTTAGAAATCGGATTTGCAATGCAGTTGAAAAACTTATTAGTAAAGATTGGCTTTTACAAGAACTCAATAAACAAAGTATTTTAGCCGATAAAGAGTATCAAAAACTTTTAGAATCTGCTAATAAAATTAGAAAAAGTGGAAAGAAAATAACCAATGACAGACTTATATCTGAAATGACTTTAGGTTTTTGGATTCATCTTTGTACAAAGTCATACAGACCCAAATTATGGGATAAAAAAGGTTTTTTTGAGGCTGTGTTTCCTAACTACACTAATAATGGTGATTTGAGAAAAATTGCACCTATTCAAAATGATTTGTTAAATATTTTGAGATTAAGAAATAGAATTTTCCACCACGAAATCATTATTAATGGTAATAAAACTCCGGAAGAACAATACCAATTAGTTTTAAATATGCTACATTTGTTATCGACCGGCATGGAAAGCCTTTTAAATGATATAAGCAGATTTGAAACAATAACAAAGCAAAAACCCTAGCGACTCTGCAAGCAGGACATCAATCTAGGGTTATCCAATAACATTATAAACTATTTTGTATAGTTTTTCAAGTGTTATAACTATTTTTTGTTATATTCTATTTACAAAGTAAAAGAAATATAAGTTCATCTTTTTCTCTAACTATTTATATCACTTTTTATAAATTCTTGTAATATTGTATTACCTGTAGTTTCTATTGGTTTTCTTAAATTCTCCGCTCTTAAATGAGAATATCTATTAGTCATTACAGGAGTTTTATGCCCTAAAGTTTTCTGGGTTATAAACTGTGAAATTCCATCCATTGCTTGATAGCTGGCATGAGTATGTCTTAAATCATGAAATACAAAGTTTTTAATTCCACATTTAGCAACTATTTTAGGAAATACTTTACCTATTAAACGTTCATTTGGATTTTCATTGCTATTGACAAATACATAATCATTTTTTAAATGTCTTACTTTATTATTATTTTTAAATTCATAAAGTTCACTATATAACCAATCATGCATAGGAGTACCTCTATTTGTGCCATTTTTAGTTTCCATAAAATATAACATTTTATGTTCAAAATCAACATTTGCCCAAGTGAGTTTAAGTATTTCACTTTTTCTTGCTCCGCATAATAATGCGATTAAAGTACATAAATATAATTCCAAACTTGTTTTTTTACATTCCAAAAGCAGTTTGTTAATTTCATCTAGTTCTAAAAATCTTGTTCTTTCATTATTTTCCGGAAGTTTTTTTACTTTTTCCATCGGGTTTATATCTATAATATCAAGGTCGATTTTTGCAAAACTAAAAACAACACTAATACATTCCAAATATCGATTCACAGTTGCTGGTGATATGGTATTTTGTGTAAATTTTCTTTCATTTTTTATAGTTGGTATTTCTTTAGGTTTTTTTGCTAATTTTTCCCTACATTCAACTAAGGTAGCAGAGGTAATGTTTCTAACAAATAATTCACCTATTTCATTTCTAAACCAATTCAATGCTCTAATAAATTCTTTTTGTGCTTTTTCTTTTTTCTTTGGTAACTCTATTTCTATGAATTTATCAATTAAATTATTCATTGTTAGTTTCTGAAGCTTTCGTTTTGGAAAATTTACACCTTCTTTTATTTTTGCTTCTGCACTATTAGCCCAATCTTTTGCATCGGTTTTCCTATCAAATGTTTTAGTTACAGTTCGATGCCCTTTGATTCTAATTATAACTGTAAAACTTGTTTTCCCATTTTTCTTTACACGTTCTTGAATAACAGCCATTACTCCCTCACTAATATTTTGCTACACTTTTGCTACAGTAAATTTTAAAAAGATATAAAAAGTTACAAATATTATTATACAACAAAACTTGCCAAAAGTCAACAGTAATCACAATTTACCTTTTTGTAATTTTTTATATTTATTTGTATGTTTTATAAGACTACAGTCTGTTAACCGGTAGGTTGTTGGTTCGAGTCCAACCTGGGGAGTTTTTTATTGCAAATAAAATGTCGGGTTTATCCCGACTTTTTTATTTGTCAAAAATAGTCAAAGTTGGATATATTTTCACAGACAGTGCGATTTCACATTTAATACGATATTTTATAAATTTTTCAAACGGGATAAGCATTTTGGCTTATCTTTTTTGTTGAGAAAAAATATCATACCATTTTGAAACTGTCTATTTTATGTCCGTCAATTTCTATATCCAAGACAGTAATTATAATTGCTTTTCAATGGAAATTATTGATTTCACAAATAAAATGATATTTTTTATTTTTTTTGAAGTCGGAAATTTGAATTTTGAACTTGGAAGAAAAGTCGGAAGAAAAATTTTAAACCAAAATATTTTTATTTGAAATTTTATCATTCGGTTTGAATTTTATTCTCGGAAATCGTGAAAAAAATTGTTTTAGCAAAAGTTAGCAAACGATTTAAAAAAGGTCAAAAGTACCTTAAAATATAGATAAGAAGTTAATTTGAGGTACTAAATGGCAGATCCAAAAGACAAATATATAGATATAAATTTAGTAGCAAAATTAAAAGGTTACACAACAAACCGCCCTGTTAGACAGGAAATAAATAAAGAAAATTCAAAATACACCGCCCGAAAAGTTAAAGTTCAGGGCGGTTTTAGTTATGAGATATTATTTTCAACTCTTGAACCCGAAATTCAAGAAAAGATTTTAGATGAAGAAATTAAATCAAAAAGTTTAGTTCCTATTAATATAAATAATAATATAGAATCAACTTACGAATTTAAAACAGAAAAATTAAGAGTTGAAGCATTAGCCAAAATTGACCTTATTAAATCATTTGAAAGGTTTGAATCAAGATATTCAAGCAAAAAACAAGCCGAAGAATTATTTTTAGATTTGTATAATTCCGGAGAATATTTAAAAGATATTTATAAACAATTAGGCAAAATTTCAAGATCATCACTATATCGGTGGAGTACAACATATAAAAAATACGGGACTGTTGAAAGTCTGATTCCGAATTATAAATGTTCTGCATTAGGAGAATATAACACAAGTTTAACCCCTGAAATGATAGAACAATTTGAAAAATTTTTATTTCACCCGAACAAATTTAAAATAGCAAAAGCCATAAGTTTATCAAAATACTGTTTAGAACAGAAAGGTTTTGAAAATTTACCCGCCGACATAGCATTTAGACGATATGCAGACCATATTAAAAAGGTAAAATATGACAAATGGATTTTATTCAGAGAGGGCGAAAAAGCATTTAACGATAAAGTTATGCCTTATATTGAAAGAGATCCAAATTTATTAGATGTCGGAGATGTACTTATAGCAGACGGACATGACCTAAATTTTGAAGTTAAAAACCCATTTACAGGAAATCCAACAAGAGCAACACTTGTTGGATTTTTTGATTGGAGATCAAACGCACTTGTCGGATATGAAATAATGATGAGTGAAAGTACTCAATGTATTGCTTCCGCACTTCGTAACTCAATAATAAATTTAGGTAAAATTCCAAAAGTAGTTTACCAAGATAACGGCAGAGCTTTTAAGTCAAAATATTTTCAAATAAAAAATTTAGATGAAGCGGGATTTAACGGAGTCTATGCAAATTTAGGCATTGAATCCGTATTTGCAAAAGTCCGAAACGCACAAGCAAAAGTTATTGAAAGATTTTTCCTAGAATTTCAAGAAGAATTTGAAAAAATGATGCCGTCATATATCGGAACAAGTATTGAAGATAAACCCGCAAGACTACGCAGAGGAGAAAACTTGCACAAAGCACATTATTTAAAAACAACAGGCGGTACAATTCCGACAGTAGAGCAAGCTATAAAATGTATTGATTTTTGGCTTTATAACTATCATTTTAATAAACCAAATCCGCATGATCCAAATATGACGATTAAAGAGAGTTTAAATACTGTTCAAAAAGAACATATTGATATTTCAAAATTAAATTATCTGATGATGAAAACCGAAGCAAAAACAATTCACAGAAACGGCATAAGATTTTTAAATCAAAATTATTATAGCGATTCTTTATTCGGACTTAAAGAGCAAGTATATATCCGCTATTCACTTTTTGATTTAACAAAAGTGTTAGTTTACTCATTAAAAGGCGAATTTATATGCACCGCAAAACGAGTTGAAAAAGTTCACCCAATGGCTAGAGTATTGGGAACTGTCAAAGATATGGAAGATGTTAAACAGAAAATTAAAAAGAAAACCCGACTCAAAAATAAAGCGGTTAAAGAATTTAAGAAATATTTTGACATTGAAACAACTGGTATTTTAGAAATTACACCCGAAGGGGTAAATGAAAATAAAATTGAAGAATTTAAACCACAAAAACAGAAAAAAGAAAAAAAGAAAACGGTTCGTGAACAACAAATGAACAGACCTTATTTTAAAGATAATTTTGAAAAATATGAATGGTTATTGAAAAACGGTTGCACCTGTCAAGAAGATAGGCAATTTATAAAAGCATTTAAACAAACAGATGAATATAACTTAATTTATGGAGGTACAAATGAATAAAACTTTTATCCGAACAAAAAATGTAGTCAATTTTGTTTCTCTTATGAACGAATTGCAAAATCTTCCGCCGAACATTCCTAAAATGGCACTTGTCTATGGCGATTATGGTTTAGGAAAATCAGAAACAATAAAATGGTGGACTTTCAAAAATGATTGCGTATATGTAAGAGCAACACAGGGAATGTCTGCAAGGTGGTTATTATCAGAAATAGCCGAAGAATTAAATGTAGAATCCTATTGGCATATAGATGATACTTTTCACGAAATTGAACAAGCCCTATTGCAATATAGAAAAACTATTATAATCGATGAAGTTGATTATCTGATAGAAAAGAAAACTATTGAAACTTTAAGAGATTTGCACGACAGAACAGGTTGTCCCCTCGTTTTAGTAGGAATGGATCAAGTTGATAAAAAACTTTCAAGATATCCACATTTGGTCGATAGAATTTATAAGAAGTTCCATTTTGAAAACTATGATAAAAACGATGTTAAAAAAATATTGTCGGAACTTTCTGAAATTACAATAACAAATGACGGAATTGAATATTTAGCAACAAGATCAAATCAGTTCCGGCAGATAGTTAAACTTGTAAATAAAGTTGAAAAACTTGCCAAAACAAACGAAATAGCAAAACTAAATGAAGAAAATTTAAGAGGTATTTTAAATGAAAGACAAAATATTATTACTTTGTAAGAGATTAAACAAATTTACTATTAATGAATTAGTTACTATCACTGAAACAAAACAAGATATTATACAAAAAATAATAGATGAACTTGTCAATGACGATAAAATATACAAAGACGGAGATAATTATTGTTATAGGAAGTTAATTGGTACAAATAATAATAAAACCTGTCTTCCTGTTATGTTCCAATATCATTCAAATCAAGAAATAGACTTTATAATTAAAGGTTTTTGTTCTGATATTGAAGTAAAAAAAATGATTAATGTTTTTGGTATTGGAAAATTTGTAATGGATAGATTTTATTCATATTTGAGAACAAGATTATATGATAAACAAATGACCGAACTTTTAAACCATTTTGAAAAAGAACCGAAAATAGGACAAGAGCGGGAATATATGACAGCAAAAGTTTATTTATATTTGTACGATGACAAATTATTTGTATCTGAAAAACTTTTAAAATCAAATAAAGCAAAAAAACACACCGAAGAAGAAAGACTAACCATTAAGAATATATATTTAAGAAGTTATAGAAAGGTTTTAAGTCGGGCATATACACACAAGTTTCATTTACACCTATCAGAAGAACTTTGGAAATGGGGTAAAGAATTTAAAACACAATATAAATTATTGAATAAAATCTTATATTCTTAACATTTCTTATAAGCGATTAACAAACTTTTCTTAAAATCTATCCAATTAAAATAATTATTATATTAAAGGCATATTTTTTTATAATTTTTGAAACTGAAAAACATATATTTTTCGGTGAAAAAGTTTACTGAACAAATTTTCAGCCTATTTCAAATAAAAAGTAAATCTATATAATAAAAATTATGGGGTGATTTTGCAACAACCAAAAGGCTATGTATCATTGAAAAATAGCCCAACTTGGTTATGCAAAATCAGTCAGGTGTCCTATACAAAACACCTAAAAAAATATTAGTCATGGTTATGTAGCCCCAAAGATTAGCCATGAAAGGAATAGAAAATTATGATGAACTGTGCATTTTGTCAAAAAAAACTAACGATTAAATTTATTTTAAGTATTTATGGCATTTCAGCAACTGAAATTGCTAATGCGGTTCATTTGTCTAAATCTATGGTTTGGAAGCACTTAAACGGTGATAGTTATAACGAAAATATAGATATTTATATTGTTCAGAAAGTTTTCGGATTAAATTTTGAGGGTCATAATTATGACCGTAAATAATACACTCCCAAAATGGATATCAGAGGAAACAGCTTGTGAATTGTTGAATATAAAGCCACAGGCACTAAAACTTAGATGCAGAAACGGTGTTTATAGTTATAGAGCAAAGAAAATTGATAATAAAACTAAATATCTAATAAGTACAAAAACATTTGAAAATGTTCTTCTTAAAGATTTAGAAATAGAAAAAAATGACTATAAAACTGAAAAATCGTATTCTGATGCTCCGGAATGGGCTAAAATTCAAGCAGATAAATACATAATAATTATAAATCAATCAAAAAATCTTAAAGGTAATGATTTAAAAAATTTTATAAACGAATGGAATATTAATAATCCCGAAAATAAAACATCATACCCACATTTTATGAGAATGAGAAAAAGATATTTAGAAAGCGGTATAAGTGGACTGCTTGCTAAATACGGACATAGAAAAGGTGCGTGTAAATTAAATAGTGAATTTTATGAATATTTTAGAAATTTATATTTAAAAGAGGGATCGCCGTCATTACAAACTTGTTGGGATATTACGCTTGGTTATGCTATTAGAACCACAGGAATTGATAAACAATATTTTCCAAGCCGAATGACATTTTTAAGACGACTTGAAAAAGAATTATCAAAATCTGAAATATATTTGGCTAGAAACGGTAAAACAAAATGGAATCGTAAGTATGGATCATATATTGTTCGTGATTATTCGGATATTTTATGCGGTCAAGTTTGGGTTTCAGACCACGCACAAATTGATATTGCTTGTTTAACCGAAGACGGAAATATTGTTTTTCCGTGGGTAACGGCTTGGAGGGATTTTAAATCGGGAAAATGGCTTGGTTGGATTTTACAAACAGGAAGCCCAAATTCTGATTTAATTTTCCAAAGTTTTTACTATGCGGCTAATGAATGGGGTTTACCAAAAGATGTAATTATAGATAACGGAAAAGATTACCGCTCAAAAGATTTTGCGGGTGGCAGAAAAAACAGAATAAAAGTTGATACAAACGAAACAAAAACAACTTCTATGCTTGCAGAATTAAATGTAGAAGTTCATTTTGCACTACCATATAACGCACAAACTAAACCTATTGAAAGAGATTTTTTGAAAATAAAAGGTTTATTATCAAAACATTGTGTTGGTTATCGTGGCGGAAATGTTGTTGAAAGACCCGAAAAATTATCAAAAGAAGTAAAATGCGGAAAAATTTTACCATTTGAAAGATTTAAAGAAGTTTTTGATGATTTTATTATAAATGTTTTAAATAAAAAACCGTCACAGGGTAAAAATTTAAACGGACTTTCTCCGGATCAATTATTTGATGAGGAATTTAATATTATTGAAACACCGTCAAAAGATGCCTTAAAACTGTTCTGTATGAGAACATCAAAGACTTATACTATTGGCAGAAACGGTATTAATGACCGCCAATTAGGAATTTTCTATTGGGCGGATTGGCTCATAAATAATACTGGTTTGAAAATTTATATGCGTAGAGATATCCAAAACTATAAAGAAGCGTGGGTATTTAGAGCAGATAATGACGAATTTGTTGGAAAAGTAACGGCAGTTAAAGCAGTTGCGGCTTTATATGCTGATAAAATTTCAAAAGAAGAATTTAAAACCGCTATGGCAAATAAAAAGCGGGATCTTAAAGTTGCACAAGAAGCAATTAAACAAACTCTTGAAATTCCGATTGAAGAAATTAACGAAAATTACAAAGCCGCATATAAAATCGTTGAAAAAACAAAGATATCAAGGGTTTCAAAAATTGCTAATACAAATATGGATAAAGTTATCCAAAAATCAAAAGAAATGGAAAAAATCGGCAGATACGATATGACAGCATTTAATTATGAAAAGCCGACAAAACCAACTAAAAAATTATATCTGTACGAAACAGACAAAATTCTTGATGAAGAATTAAAAGGAGTTGCTTATGGATCTTAAATATCAATTATTGGATTTAATGAACAGAAAAAATTATAGTACGGCATTTGTAGCCAACGCAACAGGCATAGCAAAATCAACTCTGTCAATGTGGATCAATGGCAATTACAAAGGCGATAATTCAAAAATTGCTGATAAAATCAATAATTTTGTTCAATTAGAAATAGAAAGAAAAGGTAAAAGAGAATTACCAATATGCGATATTTCAATTCTTAAATATATTTTTGAAATAGCAAGAACAAGCCATACACAAGGAACAATAGGTGTATGTGTCGGAGAAGCGGGATTAGGTAAAACTATTGCCGTAAGAGAATATGCAAAACAAAATCTTAATGCAATTTTAATTGAAAGCGATTCTACTTATAAAGAAAAGGCATTATTGAAAGAAATTCACAAAAGATTAAGTCTTTCGGGAAAAGGTAGTCGTTATGATTTGATGTGTGAAGTTGTAAACAAATTGAATAATTCAGGCAGATTACTAATTATAGATGAAGCCGAAAATTTGCCTTATGGAGCATTAGAAATTGTAAGAAGAATACACGATAAAGCGGGAATTGGTATATTTCTCGTTGGCAGAAACATACTTGTAGAAAATTTAAGAGGTGCAAACAAGCAATACGACCAACTTTATTCAAGGGTTAATAACTATAAATTTTTAGACCGCTTAAATGTAAATGATATTAAAAAAATTTTGTTGTCAGTTAATCAAAACCCCGATTTGGCGGAAGATTTTTTAACTCATTCAAAAGGTAACACAAGAAGATTAGAACATCTTATATTGCACAGTATTTCTGTTTCCGAATTTAACGGAACAGAGGTCGATAATACTGTAATAGAAGAAACTTCCAAATTATTAATGGTATAGGGAGGTTCGTATGTACGAATGTAGAAATGCCGGTAATAAATTCCGACCCGTTACCTCCATTGTTGAAAAGGCTTTTTATGTTTTTTTAATTGCCCTATCCATTTTTATTTTGGGAGTCCAAATAGGAATTAAACACGGTCGGGAACTGCAAAAAGAGGATATTTGTATAGAATATGGCTACTGTTTACCAAATTAAAAAAATTCACGCATTAAAATCGGTTGTCGGTCTTGATGATGATTTATATAGAGATATGCTGATGTCTTTTGATGTTCAAACTTCCAAAGATTTAACTTTTACGGAAGCAAAAATTTTAATTGAAATTTTGGAAGAAAAGGCAATCGCTATGAAAAAATGGGTAAAACAACCATTAAAATATTCTGATTTAGACAGAGAAGAAAAAATGGCAACACAGGCACAACTCCGAATGATAGAGAGTATGTGGCGGGAAATTTGTTATTTTGATAATGATAAATTTGCGAAAAAATCATTAAGAAAATTTTTAAAATCAAAATTTAAAACAGACGATATTATGTTCTTGACTAAATGCAAAGCGGTTAAAGTAATACAGGCAATTAAGAACATACAAAAAAATCTTAAAAAAAGTGCGGCCACACTTTAAGTAACAGTAGAAAATAAAGGAGAAAAAAATGAACAACAAAGAAATGCAAAATGACGGTATGGGATCAATGTCAATGATGAGCAACAGTTTTTTCGGAGAAGTTTCACACGAAAACGACGAAAAAATTTCAAAAGAATGTGCATTTATTGGTTTAATCAAAAACCATAAACTTATTCTTGAAGATGAGTTGAGAGAAGCAAAATTGAAATTTGCTGATGTTGCCCTAGAAAGAGAAAATTGGTCGGGCAAATATGAAAGAGAAATGGCTTGTAAAGTTATTGAGGGTCAAATTTCAATGTTAAACAAATTAGAAACAGACTTTGAATGTATGATTACCCCGCCCGAAAATAAACCAGTTATGGCTATGTCGGCATAACAAAATAGGTCGAAACGGTCGGATAACGGTGCAATCTGACCGTCTATGTGTTAGGCACATACTGACGAGACCACAATTAAATAAGAGGAGATTAATGGAATACAAAGAGTGGATGAAAAATGTCACACCCGAAGATATGCCAAATGACGATTTAAAATTTATTGCCTGTAATGCAGGATTAAAATCGGCTATGGCATTAATTTTACTTTGTCCGGGGGTAACTGTAACCATTCCGAAACACGCATTAAACGCACTCAAAGAAAAACATATTATAAACCATTATGACGGAACAAAATTTACTCTAAATAAATTGGCGGTTGATTGTGAATTATCCCAAAGATATGTTTATAACCTTATAAGACGGAATATCAACAAAAAGGATAATAATGACAGTTCAAAATAAAATTATGAAAAAGATTCATCACTTCTTTACTGTAATGTTCAAACCATTACAGTTTTTCTTATATTTATTAAAACCCTGTTATAGTGCTAACTTATGCTACAATTTTTACCCAAAAGACTTTAAAAATGGGGGTTCTGCTTTAAAATGTGGGTGTACTAAAAAATAAGGAGGTCAATATGACAGTAAACACAAACATTTCAGCACAAGATGCACTCAAAAACACAGTAAAATTCAGAGAATTTATTGTGGAAGCAGACAAAACACCTTTTGAACAAGTATTAAAAGATTATCCGCAAAACGAAGTTAAGTACATTATAGACTTAACTCAAAAGGCAGAAACTTATCACAATGTTATTGACGAATTACAAGAGGGTGAAACACCTTATATAATTTGGGTAGTAACAAACACGAAACCCGAATTATTAAAATATATAAAATTCTTCAATAATACGAGAAGTAAAAACACAGGAATTTTCTTATTCAAAGCAAGTTTAAATGAGGATCAAATAGAGTTCAACTGTATTTTAAAACCGAACAAAATTTCAAAAGGTCAAAGCGGAGAAGATACAGAAAAATTTTATTTAGACCATTGGAACAGATATGTTGAAACTTGTAAGCAATTTGACATCTTAAATATGATAGTCAAACCAATTCCGAAAAGATCAACATTCGTAAGTATCGGGAACGCAAATGTAAAGATAATGCAGACTGTAAGTAAAAAATCGGGTTTTGTATCGAGCGAATTATATATAACCGATAAAAACATATATGATTTACTATTCGACCAAAAAGAAAAAATAGAAAAACAAGTCGGAGAACTTGAATGGTTAAGATTAGATGATAAAAAGGCATCAAGAATAGTTAAATATTTCAATATAGATGTTGAAGCAGATCCCGAAAGAGCCGCACAAGAACATATTAGATCCGCTCAAAGTCTTAAAGAAATTTATCAAAAATACATAGCACCTTTTTATAAAAAATCTTCAAAAAAAGAATTAGACAATAAGGTAATAGACAATTAGGCAATATCAAAATAGGATTAAAAAATGGGCAATTATAAACTAAAAATCGCAAACAGAAGAACCCGCCAAAAGCGGGTTCTGACTCTGGAAGAATTTAAAAAAGAATTTAACTTACAGTTAATTCAAGGAATAAATACATATACGGAACACAAGAAAAGTAAATGTTTTTTACCGCCATTTATGGATCATAACGATTATAAAGCGGACTTTTATTTTTCTCTGCAATTTAATTTCAACAATTATTGTATATGTGATTGGTATATAGAAAGAATAGTTTAAAAGCCGTTTCAAACGGCTTTTTTAATTAGAAAGGACAAAAAATGAGAAAATTAAAAAACGAAGAAAATTTATCATACGGAACAAAAGTTTTTGATTTTAAGAAAAAAACAGTAGCATTAATCATTAAAACTTGGGATAACACATTTTGGGAAAACGACGGTAAAAAAATAGATATACGATTTGCCACTTGTGTTGATATAGAGGGTAAAAGATATAATACCGAATTTAAAAACTTGACTCCGCTTGAAAATTTATCAATAGGAAGACAAGTTGAATTAGGCATTTTAAAACCGAAAGGGACAGAAAATGACAACAATATTTAAAGTTATACCAAGTTATAAGGAATGGGAAGAAATGGAAGAAATAAACAATATAACAGGGGTTGAACCTTTTGACACAGATAATTGGTGCGATAAGGATCAGTTCGATTTGCACCCCGAATTAAAAAAATATGTAACGGAAGAAGAATTTGAAGCAATAAAAAACGGTCAAACCGATTATATCGCTTTCAGAATAGATGATTAGGAGGATTAAATGATTAATAAAATAATTGAAAAAATTAAAAATTTTATATCTCCAAACCAAGAAAAAACAGTATATAGGCGGTTTGATTATATAAACCATTCAAAAAAATCTGATATGACATATATCGGGCAAAAAGCCGTAATTGATGATGCCACAAGATTTTATCATGAGCATTTTACAGATGAAGATAATTATGATGAAAATTGGGAAGTAAAAACCTTTGAACAGGCATTAGAATTTTGGGAATGTAACGGATATGAAATCCGCTAAACAAAAAAGACTTCACCCATAAAAGTGAAGTCTTTTTTTATGTAAATACTCAAAAATAAATTAGGCTCTTAAATCTTTTGCCGTTTCAAGAAGATAATTTGCAAAAGTTTCTATTGCAGAAACCCCTTGATTAAAACAATAATCATCAAGTTCATTCGGGGTTTCTTTTATTTTATTTTTGAGTCGATAAAGACTATTTATTGCGGGTTCTGAATATTTTGCCAAATTTTCATACAATTTTGTTATGGTATTTGGCACATTTTTTTCAAGTAATTTCTTTACAAAAGGCTGAATTAAAGCCCAAATGAAACTAAATTCTTTCCAATTTTTAAACAATGCTAACAAATTCATAGGTATTTCCTTTCTTTTCCAGTTTGTACTTTCTGTCTTTAATTTTCTTTTTGTACCACTCCGCCTTATTTCTTAAATAACTTCCGATTCTGTTTAATTGGAGATTTGGCAAAAATGGAAGATAAATAATATCAATTTTTCCCTGTGGTTTTTGCCTTTTTCGGTCAAACTCATAATGCGTAAATACGGAATTTTCAGTAATCAAAATACCGTATTTATTGCTTAAATATCCGACAAGACAACACATAGATTCTATTTGTTTTTGAGTTAGGGGGCATTTTGTTTGTTTTAATTTTTCTGTGAATCCGACCATAGCACAGGCAGAAATTCCAATGCACCCAGTATTGCCACCTCCACAATGAGCCGCATAATTTCCGTCATAACAATTTAAGTTATCTTCCGGGGAATGTGATCCAAAATAAATTTTTCCATTATTATCAATTAAAAAATGATATGAGTTTAAATCCTGTTGGCAAGGGTTATAATTCCCCGCCGTCCAATGCAGACAAATTTTATTAAGAGATGTCATTTGTTTCCTCCGTCAATTGCGATAACTCTGATTCAAGTTCCGTTTTTTCGGTATTCAATTCCGATAATTTTTCCCTTAATTCATCTATCTGATTTTGGTAAAAATCTAAATAAGTAGTGCCATTTTCAAGAGTTCCGCCCTCTCTTAATGCTCGAATAGATTTTAAATCCAAATTATCAAGTTCATTGTGTATATTTGCTATTTCGTTGTTTATTTCGTTTATTCTTTGATTTTGTGCATATCCGGGTTGCAGAGTAACATCAAAAACTTGATTATCTATAACGGTAAATTTTCCGCTTCTGACTAATTTTGTTTCTTCTTCTGTTAATTGGCGATCATTATTTTGTTGATCGCCGGAATAAATTTGTCCTGACTGTGTAATATAAAACATATAAAATCCTTTCTTATTTAGTACCAAAGTTTAAAGAAATATTTAAAATTGGCTGTAATATCCGTTGTAGTTACAAAATGTTTACCGTAAGATCTGTTATAACGGTTAATCCAAAAGGCATAAGAATCACCTGTTCTTTGAGTTAGGGTTTTACTTGCGAGAATGTAGGGTTGCGGGATTGGATATTCATTGTAAGCATCTATTGTTGGTAAATGAATAATTTGACCGACTGAATAACCCGCAATAGAAGAAGTACAAATCAAACAAGGAATAACTATTGCTTTTTGTATTTGCGAATCAGTTAAATTCAAATTATGTGTTATTGTAATAAAACTGCTTGCAGTAAATTCATATTGTCCGCTTTCATAAAAGTGCGTAAATAATGAACTCTGCGGAAGTTCTGTTTTTTCTGCTTTCAAAGCCATTTGAGTTTGTAAAGTAGAAATATCCGCTAAAACATTAGCAACATTAATATTGCTGACATTTGTTAAAACACTTCCTACTTTATAATATTTTTTTCTTGCTTGAAATTTTGCCAAAATATCCGCATCATATTCGGATAATGTCGGAACTGCGGTTCTTCCTATTGCTTGCCACATAACCCTTTGGTATGCGTTATTTGTATAAGTATAAAATCCTGTCGTAGTTTTAGCCCAAGTTGAAATTATTGTTCCATTATAGGCATTGTCGTAACCCTGAACATTGATTGCGTATTCAAGTTCCCTCATTGGTCTGTGCAACTGAATATAGTTATATTCTGTCTTTGAAGATGAATTGGTGTATTGATAATGTTCTCCGCCCTGTTCACACCAACCGTCATTATATAAATCAAGCCATTCGCTACCGTAACGCAAAGTTTTTACTATATGCCGAGTTATCGGAACACCCAAATCTTTCGGCAAATAAAATTGTTTATTTGTAGTATCGAGAATATAAAAATCAGCAATTCCGGTTCTGTTATATAAACTATCAACTATTGATTTATGAGCAACAAGGGCAATTTTATGACCGTTTGAAGCAAGTCTGTAAGGGAAAGAATTTACAAGATATGTAGCCCAAATAACAACTTCTCCGATATTTACATAGGTGCTTGAACTTCCTGTGAATAGTATCTTATAGTATTTATAAAAGGTTGTATTGCTTCGTGCATCTATAACAAATTTGTCGGATTGATTTGTTGCGGTTGTATTTGTAAAACTGCAAACATCAGTCCAAGATGTTCCGTTATTTGAACCCTGTAATTTACCACCAGTTGGGATATGACTTGTGCTATAAATAGTTAGGTCAAGTTTTGAAACTTTTATTGCGGTTGGGTTATAAAAAATCAAATACCAATTATTGTCTGTTTGAGAAGCAGAATGCCAATATGATGTATCAAAATCACTTCTAAAAGCCATATACGGAAGATAACTCGTTGAGTAATCACTTGAAGAAGCAACCGCAAAAGAACTTCCGCCAAGAGTACCATTTGCACTTAAAACAGGTTGAACCCATTGTTCTTCAATAAGTTGGGTTTTTGCCGTTCCGCTATTATATTCATTTGTAATTTGAGTAACGGCATCAGAATAGGTATTTGTTACAAGACTTCCCTGTTCCATAAGTCCGACTGATTCAGAAGCGGATAATGCTCTGTCAAAAGTAAATGTTGAAAATAAGGGGTTAAAATCTCCCGCAATTTTTGTTGAAAGAGATAAATTCCCACTACCGTCAAAACTTCCGCTTGCGGTTACATCACCAGTTAAAGCAATAGTTCTTGCCGTTTGTAATTTTGTTGCGGTATTAGCATTTCCGCTTAAAGCACCCTGAAAAGTTCCGGCAATAATTTTATTTCCCTGTATAGAAACTGATGTATTTCTTTTTAATTCGGTTGTGTTTCCCGAATTTACACCGACAGGATTTAAAACATTTGTGTTGTCGGTTGCACTTGATAAATCATTTACACCGACTTTTGAAACACCATTGTCGGTTCCGATATACAATTCTTTTGTATCTTCGCACCATAAAGGTGTTCCTGACAGTGCGGAATTAGGCAAATCTGCTTTATTTCCTCGTCTTAACCTTATATTAGTTGAAGCCATTAAAATGATCCTCCGTCAATATCTCCTGTGTAAACTGAAACAAATTCGATAGCAGTTCCGGCTGAATTTACCGCAAGAACTTTTCCGCCCTGTTCTGATAAAGTGTTCGGGGTATCTGTCAAATCTGTAATTTTTTGAACAAAATAAGGTTTGTTTAAAATGTTTTCCCAAGTAATTACGGCATCAAGATCATTTAATTCCGAAACTTTTACCCAAGCCGTACCGTTATAAACATATTCAGCACCGCCTGTTTCAACTGTATTATCAGCCGTAGCATCTATAACAAGAGCATGAAGTCCTGTGAAAGCATTTAAGGCATCTCTTGCAGAAATATTATTTACGACTGCAGCCTCCTTAAATTCTGTCGGTATTTGAACAACAGGAATTTTGCCGTTTGAATCCAATGTAGCAAGTCCGTTTGCAACACCTTTTTTAAGGTTTATTCTGTTATCTACTGCGGAAGCAAAATCGTCAATATCTGTTGAGGGGTGGCTATGAACAGAGTTCGCTTTTCCGTTTAATAACTCTTGAATTTGATTAGCATTTTTAAATTCTGTTAAATCGGCATTTTCACCGTTTCCGATAAAAAGTCTTTTATCGTCTGATGTGTATAAAAGTTCTGCTATTGAAGCATTTTGAGGTAAATTTTTGGCAAGTCCTCTTTTAATCTGAATTTTTCCCATGGTGTAAATCTCCTTATTTTCTTGTGTGTAAACTAAAATTCTCCCGCATCAATGTTTTCGGCATTATCAACTTTTAAATCTTGGTTTTTGTCATAATCTTTGGAATTTAAAAAGTATGACGGTTGTTCTTCCGTATCTTCCGTTTCTTCGGAAATAAATCCCGCACCGTCCACATATTCGCAAGTATCAATTATTCCGTTCATATTTTGGTCGTATATGATCGCATTCATCATTTGGTCTGATATAACATTTTCGGCAATATCAAAATTAGTAAATCCTCCGCCGTCAATGATTTCGCATGTATCTACCAAGCCGTTTTGGTTTGTATCGTACATTGATGTTCTCATTGAGGTGGAATTTTTATAATCGTCAAAAAGCGATAAAACCCAATTCACAGTTGCATACTGCAAACTTTTATCAACTTTTAACTGTAAAACATGTGAAGAAATGGCTTTTATAGTAACCTTTATCCATAATTCTTTTGTAGAACCCTCATTTTCTATTGGTTTATAAGTTTCGGGTTGTTTTGCAATCAGTATTAAATTGTTGCGGTTATCAAAAATTCCGATTTCTCTTATATAAAATCCTCCGATATCTGTCGGAATTAAACCTTTTGCGGTAAGTTCCGTAACTTCCGCTATATTTGTTCTGTATTTTTCATTTATTAATTCGGTTTGGTTTGATTGAGGTTCATAATATTCGCCGTTAGAATCACCCACCGCAATAAATGAAAGGTCGATTTTTTCGCCCTTTGAAAGTGCTTCATTAATAAGTTCCGCACCTCTATCGGTAATTATTGAATAGAAATTTTCACTCATATTAAAATTTCCTCGCTTGTAATAACCGCACTAGCGAACTTTGCATTAACAATTTGAAGTAAATGTATAATCAGAGTTTCAAGTTTTGACCGCACATTCTTGTTGGCAAAAATGGTATCTAAAACTAATTTTTCAAAATCAGAGTCAAAAGCCCTGTTTTCCATATCAATAGATATTTTGAAATAATAAGGATTTCCACTATATTCAAACCATTCAATAACATCACTTTCTATTCCAAGAATGTTTAATGCTCGTTTTAGTGCAAATTTTGTTCCTCTATATTTATGCAGATTTAATGAATTTTTTAGTAATGTTCTTTTTTCTTCAACGGTTTTACAGTTTATCCAACCCTCTTGTCCTGTTATATGAAATTGTTCCGCTAAATGAGCAAGTGCGGTTTCTTCCACTTTGTCAAATAAATAGATTAATAAACATTCCGTATCTAAATCTTGAAATCTTGAAAATAATTCATCAAAAGTTTTTGAAGATAAATCGTTAATAGGGGATAAATTTACATTATTCATCGGCATATCCCCCTAATTGAATATTGAAACTTGTTAAATTAGCCCATTGGTTTTTTGATAGTTGTTGATAAGCGGGGGAAATTAAATCAACTTTATAAACCCCATAAACAGAACTTAAAAGTTCAATAATCTGTGACGGAACAATGTCTTTTCCAAGTTTTGATGATATTTCTGTTTTATAATTAGCAAGTTTTTCATTAACTAATCTTTGAACCGAATCTATATCAGAATTCAAATAAAGAATTAAATTGGCATTAATTGTAAAATCAACTTTTTCGGGTTCATGAACAATAACTTTATCCGTAAGCGGTCTAATTTTTTCATCACTCAAATATTCCGTAACAATATCAATTATTTCCTGTGTCGGATTTCCGTTTTTGGTAAGCGGGTAAATATCAACAATTCCCGCTTCGTCAGATAAAACCGCAACATCTGTTATATCTTGATGTGCCGATAATGTATGAAAACGGTATGCACCCTCACTTCCTGCATTTGAAAAACTTTCGGGGGCAAGTCTTATTCTTTCCCTTAAACTTTCAATATCTTCTTCATCTGATCCGCCGTAAGAAATTTTTGTATTATAAACACTTTCAATAAAATCAATAGCTGTCAAAAGATTATTTATAGTGCCTGTTTCATAACCGTTTGTGCTATTTCCTGTCGATAAGCATGTTCCTGAAACTTCAACAGATTTTTCTCCGGGAGATATAACACAGTCTTTATCGGTTACAAAAATATATTCTCCGTCTTCCGTTTCTATTTCAGTATTTTTCGGAATAATGATATTTTTTTCTTGAACTTCATTGATTACAAATTTAAAAATTGTTAGTGCGGGTTTTCCTGCTAATTTTTTAACTCCGACAAGTTCGCCAAGATGTTCAAGAACTTCCATAGGTGCATAACTTAACAGATTTGATTTTGCAACCTCTTGTATTTTTATTCTCAAAAGGTTTTCACGATAAACACCAACATCAATTAAAAGTCTTTCAACTTGTGCGGGTTGAAGTGTTTTGCCTGTTTTTTCTTCATACAAAGAAATCCACTCTTGCGTGATTTTTTCGGCGTCTCTTTCTATAAAATTTGGTTCGGGTAATTGTGTTTTCATAGATTTATATTTGCAGTTCCTGTTGTAGAATTTTCTTTAAGTTTCCATTGGATTTTTATGTTTATATGTTCATTTTCGATATTTACGATTACCGAATTTACTTTTATTCGGGTTTCCCATAATGCTATGGCATCTATGGTTTCTCTTATAATGTTTGGTTTTGCTTCGTTTACAGGGTAATCAACATATTTATAAACATCAGATCCGAATGTAGGGCGGTGCGGGTCTGTACCTTTTCTTGTTGTGATAATTATTGCAATACATTGGTTTATATCATCAACACCCTGTGCAATTCCTCCGATTTCATTTAACTTTAATTGCCAATCTACATAAGTGATTTCATTTAAGTTCATTACATTGTACTCGTGGTTTTTTGGTTTTTATCGGGGTGGGTATGCAAATTATATGTATCTCTCATACTGTGCATTGAAGATTTTTTGTCGGTTATATCGGCATTTGATTTTATGCCGTTTGTATTTGTCAAAATTCCCTCGTGTGTTATATCTCCGACAAGTTTTATATTTTGAAAAACGACTGTTAAGGTGTCGGTTTCTTTGTCTGCGTTAATTTGCGATCCATTTTCAAGATTTACGGATAATTGTTTTTCATTTGTTACGGCGGGTTTATCTTCATTTGAATAAATTGCACCTAAAATAACACCGTCTTCTGAATTTTGATCCATAAGACAAACAACTTGCTCGTTAATATCCGGCATGGAATAAAATTTGTCTTTTAGTGTTTTTGTCTGTAAAACAGGCAACCAGTAAGAAGTAGAATCATCATCACCAAAATTTACTCTTGCTTGGCATAAAAGCGGGTTTATTTGTGAAACAATACCAAATCTTAACATGTTTCAACCTCGCAAATCGTTTTATATCCGCTTGTTCTGTCTATGATATGGCGGACTTTTTTAAGATGATATTTCCCCGAAAAATGACCGATTCCTTTTAGTTCAATATTTAAACCCGCAACAATATATGGATTTCCGACCATTTCTATTGAACCCTCAATTTTTGTATCAGCAGTATTAAGAGCCGCATTTGCTTTTAATATGGCTTGTTTCCTATCTGAACAACGAACATTTATTTTTAAAGTATCGCCCTTTGCAACATCTTCATTTCGTGCAGTTGCTTTTACGGTTTTCTTTTTCTTTGGATCATAATAAGAAACTTGCACCGATTTATATTTTTGGCTTGTTTTTTCACGCAAGTTTATTTGTGTTAAATCGGATTTATAAAAGATTTGGGTTGATTTTGCACCTTTTAACTTTTGCACATCATAGAAAACAAGATTATTTTCAGCAATTTTAAATATATATCCGTATTGTTCTGCAAGTTTTGTTAAAAATGACAAATCTCTTTCTTTATTTTGGGTAATTCTATCAACCCTGACATCTTCAATTTCACCGACTAATGTGTAACCGTGTTTGTCGGCTACTTCTTTTGCTATTTGTTTTAAGGTTTTATTTTCATATCCAACGGAATTTTTTTGTCTTAAAGGTTTTTTAATTCCTGTTGCTAAACCTTTAATTGAAATTGTATCGGGCGGGGTTTCATATTCAAGTTCATCAATTTCAAAAGTTCCGCAATTTAAGAGTTTATCTGTATCATAACCTATATAACATCTTAAACTATCACCCTTTGACGGAATCCACGCCCCCTGCCAAAGTTTTTCAGAGTCCTCAAAATTTATCTGCAATTCGTCAGACTCTCCATGTTCAACATCTGTGTATTCAATAGAGGTTACATATTGAGAAACATCATTTGTAATATTCTTTTGTTCGTAAAATAGTTCAAATATTGGTTTTAGCATTTATTTAATCTTTCAATTTTTGATTAAATAATTACCGCAAAACCTATCTATAACTTAATAAATGTTAGCAAACACTTGACAAAAACTGCGTTATAGTGAATAATGTTAGTGTACAACCTAGGAAGTTCTCCCTGCATTAGCATAGAAGCCTAGGTTTTTTTGTTGCCTATATTAAGATCTTTTATTAACTTATTGTATATATCTAAAAATGTCGAGGTCTTTTTTAGAATTTCTAAATCATCATTAGGTAGATATGAAAGCATTTCTAAAATATCATTATACAGACTTAGTGTTCTTGACGGGTATTTAAAGATCTTTTCGTAATGGAAAACCCTATTTCTAAATCTTCTTATGGTGTATAATTTCTTTGCGATATATTTTATAGAATGTTTATGCGGATAATTTACAAACACACCATAAAAGCATTTAGGTTTATTCCAAATCTTTGAATTATATTTTTTTACACATAGATTTGTCCAAAAACCAAAGTTAAGATTAGCAACAACTTTTCCTATTGTAAAATCTTTTTTTTCGGCAATACATTCATCTTTTGTTGTATTATATGCCTTTACTAATGCCGTATATTCGCTTGGGTCTAACCATACATTATTATTTATTTCATCTTCTATCCAAGTATTTGAAATATATTGTTTTAAAATACTGTCAATAGAATTTCGTAAAATGACTTCTAATGTGCATAATTCGGGATAGATAGCCTGCGAAATTTGAATGTTATTACTGTAATTTTTAATAACATCTTGCATTGTATCTGTTTCACAATAGGCATAAGCAGAAAGTCTTTCAGCACTATATGTAGAATTGTATTTATTCATGCTATCAGTCATAACACAATTTTACTACAAATAAGTCTTTTGGTAATTATTTAATTTTCAAGGTACAAATTTTATTTTTTATTTTTTCCAAGGGGGTAATTCAAATTTGATAGTTTTACTTTCTTCTAATATCGGGATTTTAAGTTTTATTCCCGCCTGTAATGTCGGGGTAATTGGTACATTTGGATTTGCTTTTATAATTTCTTCGTAATTTGTAGGTGTTTTGTAATACTTGTATGAAATAAGATCCCAACGGTCATTGTCCTTTGTAATGTAGGTATAATATTCCGTCATTTTTTCTTGAATCCTTTTTGTTCTTCTTCATCATCTTCGGGAATTTTGCCTATATATTCTTTTAATTTCAGCTCCACTTGTATTGAAATTAAATCACCCTCGGGGCTTGTTTGCTCAACGGTTTTTCCTATTTCTTCAATTACAAATACTCCGACATAATCACCGTTTCCTTTTATAAATTTAAGCGGGGTTGCTTTTTCTGCTAATTCTGTAAGGTTTAAAATTTCTTCTTCCGGAACACAAAATGTTCTGTGAAAATTTAGTTTTATATTTTGCTCTTTTAGGTTTTCGCCTAAATATTGTAATATTGGTTTATTTTCAATTCTTTCATGTTGTGCATAATTATATGAAATCGTTTCAGATAAACCGTTAAAATAAGTTATTAGTTCAAATTTAATATTTCCTAATTGTGCAAACATTTAATAAGCAACCCTCTCTTTTCTTTCAAATTCTCTCTTTATAAGTGAAATAACTTCATCTTTGTGTTGTTTTAAGAGTTTTGCAAATTCATCTTTTGTTGATCCGTTAGGTACTGTTATTGTCGGAGAATAATTTATTACAAAACTTGCACCGCCCATTGTTCCTATTCTTCCGACATTTGCTTTAAATGATGATGTCATAAGACCAAGAGATTTGTTCATAGCCGATACAAGCGGGGTTGGTTTTATTGTTGAAGCAATAGTTTCTACAATTTTCAGTTTATGTAAATCTTTAAGAGGTCCTGTTTTTGCGGGAGAGTGCGGTAAGTGATCCCTTATAATTTGAGTTAAACCGCCTATTGCTTTTTTAACCTTTTCAAAACTTTTTATAATTCCGCCTGCAAGCATTGAACCGATTTTTGCACCAAATTCAACAACTTTTGCAATAAGTTCAACGAATTTTACAATAATTCCCGCTATTGCTTTACCGAATTTTACACCCATTTGTTCGGCTTTTCCGCCTGTATCTTCTACTGGTTTGAATAGTTTTTTAAACCAGTCAATAATTGAGCGAATAGGTTTTATTATCGGTTCAAGAGCCACTGCCATTCTTTTAAATACAGGCATTAAAGGTTCTAATCCCGCTTTAAGTCCGTTCCATAAACCTTTAAAAAATGCGGTAATAGGTTTCCAATATTTGTAAATTACAAACACAACGGCACCGATAGCAAGAGCAATCCAACCAATAGGAGAAGTTAAAAGAGTTACGGAAAATGCCCTAAATGAAATAATCGCTTTTTGTATCATGCCGGGGATACCCAAAAAGGCATTTTTAAATCCGTTTAAACCTGTAATTACTGTATTTGGAATTGCTTTTATTGAATTTATAGACCAGTCTTTTAATGCGGAAACAGATCTTGAAATATTGATTGGAAGTTCTTTAAAACTTCTGACTATACCCTCTTTCAAGTTTTTATCAAGTCGGCGGATATCTGCAAAAATACCGTTTTTAATTGAAAATGCAGAACCTAAACCCATTTTATCGCCGTTTTGTGCAATTTTAAAACCGTATGTAATATTGTGTGCGGTTGAATTTAGTCCTAAATTTTCTAATATTTTTGCAGAATTTTGTACTAAAAGAGGTGTCAATGTTCTTGCTTTTTCAATAAAACCGCCGTAAAAGCTCAATAATTTACTACCCGCTAAACAGGCAACGCCGATTCCTGTTGCAAGAACACCCAATCCTGCCGTTGATATTGCAATAAAACTTTTTGCACTCGGTGGTAATTTCATAAACAAAGTCAAACATGTTTGTCCGAAATCTAACAGTTTACCAAATAACGGTGATAGTGCTTCGCCAAGTTCAATACTTAAAACTTGTGAAAGGTTTTTAAGTCTTTGTAATTGTGCGTGTTCGGTATTAAATTGTTTTTGGTATCCCTCATTTAATAAATTTGCACCGTTACGCATTGATTCCAATGTTTCAATGTACGATTTATTTTGTTTTGTTGTCAAACCTACAACTGCGTTATATGCCATTGTAGAACCAAATAACTCTAAAATAGCGGAATCATTACCGTGAACTTTATCTGTAATTGCTTTAAAGGCATTAACCATACCGCCCGATTTTTGTATAAGTTCTTTGAAATTATTTACACCTAAACTTTTGAAAACTGCAACGGACTCTTTTGATTCTCTTGTCATTCCCGCAATAGCCGCTTTTAATTGATGATGTGCTTGAGCCGCCGGTTGTCCTGTTGTAGTTAATGCGGCTACTGATGCCAAATAATCATCAAGTTCAATTCCGGCGGCTGCAACTGTTCCCGCAACAGAACCAAAACCCTGTGCAATTCCCGATATTGTTGTTTTACCAAATTTAACTGTTTTGAAAATAGTATCATATACTTTGTCTGCTTTTTCTCCTTTTAATTGAAAAGCATTTAAAGATGATGTTACAAGATCCACCGCCTCTGATGTTGAACCTAAACCAGTAATACCTAATTGTGCCGACTTTTCCAAAACTTTAAATTGACTATCGGCTTCAATACCCGCTGATCTGATGTCATATAAAGCGGAGGTTAAACCGTCTAGGGCAACAGGGGTTCTTTTTGCAATTTCCAATACTTCGTTTTTCATAGCACCAAAATTTTCAATATTGGTATCTATCAATGTTGAAACATTTGCCATTCCTTTTTCAAAATCAGCCGCATTTTTAAGATTTACGGCACTCATAGCAAGCAAAGCACCGCCCGCCATAGTTGCGGTTTTACCGATTTTTTCAAGATTTGCTGAAACATCTTGTATTTTATGTTTCATTCTGTCAAATTCGGCATTTGATTTTGAAACAGAGTCCTTTATTACTTTTGACATTTTATCAAAAGCAACAAGGGTTAATGATATTTTCATGGCTGTATCGAGCATTGTTCCTCTATTTCTGAATTACATTTGCTTGTATAGTTAATTGCTTGGTTACACCAATAAATAAGTTCTTTTATTTGCATTTGTCCGATTTCCGAATATTGCCAGCCGGTTGTTTTACATAAATGAATTATGCTTAAACTGTCGGGAATTTCGTCAATGTCGTTTCCGTCTTTGTTTCCGTTTTCGGTGTTTCTTCCTTTTTTGTCGGTTGAAACTTCCCCGATATAGCACTCTGCAATTCAATTACATCTGATAAATCCATTTCCAAAATATCTTCATAAACAAGTGGTTGTCCGTCTATTTCGGTTAATTCGGCAATTAAAGCATAAGGGATTTCTTCAGATGTTTTTGCTTTCATTTGTGCGTGTAGTAAATCAATACCTTTTCCGTTTCTCAAAATTGCAACTTTGCCTGAGGGTAAATTAATCGTTTTTTCCATAAAAATTTTTCTCCTTAATTTTTTGATGTTTATATGCGAATAAAATAGTGTTCAAAAAGTGTTCAAAAGACTTCAAATTAAATTTTTAGGGTGCGGGGTAACCAACTAATCACAAAATTATTTTTAAGAGCCTTTAAAAGCCTTCTGTCATTTTTAGGGTTTCGTACTTTTTTCTTGATGAAATTTCAACTGGACTAAAAGGAACAGAACAAGCAATTAAAGCAAGTGCCAAAGCCCAAAATCTATCTGCGTGTCCGTTTACTTCTGAACTGTCGGCATCAAATCTTATGTTACCCGCCTTTGTTGAAACTTTGCGGATAGAATGTAAATCCTCTCTTATTTCGTGATCGGGCGGAATAAATATTGATTTGTCTTCAAAATTGATCCGTAAGTTATAAGCCATTTCTTCTTTTGATTTGTTGGTAAACATTACGGTTTCAACTCTGTATTTCCCGAAATCTCTTTGTGCTTGTTCTGCTAATTGCATACCAATACCGGTACTATCAATGCAACATCTTCTTAATTTGGGGTGTTTCAGTATATTTGAAATAATTTCATATTGAATATGAAACGGTGTTTTTTCCAATACTTTAACTTTTCTTGTATATTTTGAGTTTTCAAACCGTTCTAAACACCAAATAACGGTTAAATCTTTTCTTCTTCCGATATCAATACCGACATATAAATCACCTTTGATGTCGTTTAAGTCTTTTAAAACTTCTGTATTTTCACAACTTGCAATCAAGTCATAAGGTAAAAATGCACATGCTTCATCTATTGCCACGCAACAATATTCTTGTAACCAAGTGTATTCATCAAAACAGTCCTGTTTTTGTTCTTCTAACCAGTCGTGTTTTTCTTTTTCGGTGGTTTTTCTTCCATAAATTTTATCAACTAAACCCTCTTTTACGGCTAATTGTATCGGGGTTGTATGTAACGACCATTTCAAGAGGTGTTTCATAATTTGGACTATAAATTTATAAAACAGGCTTGATTGTCCGTTATGCGTAGATAAAATCCTTAAAGGAAATCCCCAAGTTACACAAGGTTTTGCGGCTCTCCACATATCAAGCGGGTTTTTATGATGTGCAAATTCATCAAGAACTGTTTTACCGCCTTTGGATCTGAAAGCATTTGGGTTTGACGATAATGCGTGAATTTTTGTACCGTTTGAAAATTCAATAACATAGGCTTTTACATCTTTATCGGAATCAATAACTTGTTCGCCTAAATCTTTTGCAACAACATTAAAAAGATTTACCCATTTTTTACAATAGTCAATGTACTCTCTTGCGGCACTTTCATCGGCTGATGAAAACCACACCGCCGGAACTTTTTTATATACGCAATCTCTGACATCTTCATAAGATTGGCAATAAGTAGCCCCAATTCTTCGGGATTTCTCCCATATTTTTATTTTTGATTTATCGTTTAACCACCGCATCTGATACGGAAGAAAAAACGGTGTTTTATTCTTCTTCGGTTGGTTCGTCATTTTCAGGCATAATTCCTAAAACATCTCTTTCAATTTGTGCAATCAATTCTTCGGATAGACCTTTTTGTTTTTCTTTTTCAGCGGGTTTATATACAAGATCCTCATAAGATTTTACTTTTGTGAACATAGGTATAATTCTGCAAAAAGCATACATTCTCCCCGGATCAATTTTTTCTCCGCTTTCCATATCTTCCATAATGTCATTCATTAGTTTTCGGCAGAAAACATATAAATCCTCGTGAAAAGTTTGTTTTGACTTTAAAAATTCTTTCCGTTTTGTGTTCCAATCACCCTGTTCTTTCCACCTTGTTATTGTTTTAGTGTGAACATTTAAACGACTTGCAATTTCATCAATCGTCATAAATTTATATATGTATTGTCTTTCTGCTTCGGCTAACAGATATTGTTTTTTATTAGTCAAATTCCGCCTCCAATTTTTTGATTTTTTCAGCGGTTTCTTTCATTTCATTTTGAACTTCATAAAGACGATTTACGGAAACCGATATTTTTTCCATATCAAGTTTTAGTACATCTTCATAAGGATTTAATAAAGAACGAATAATTAAAATCAGACCCGAACTTTCCGTATCAAGTGTTCTGAATTTCTTTTTATTTTCGGCTAACAATCCTTTTAATTGTAATCTTTCGGGGTTCATTGTTGTACCTCTCTTTTCAAGATAGGACACCAAAGGTTGTTGTCTATCTTGCTTTCAATTCGGGATAATAAAGCCGCATGATATTGGTTAGTTTCCAGTAAATCTTTTAAGATTTCAAAATTATTCTGAATAATTTTCTCAAATGCTTTAACTTGGGCTTGATGATATATATACCAAATTGCAAAAATTAAAGCGGGGAAACCAACATTTTCAACAAAAGGGGTAAGTTGATTAAAAATTTCCATATAGTTCCTCAAAAATCGTGCATACGGATATTCATACTTTAAACAATGTTAGAAGTGTTTACAAATGTTTTGTGCAAATAATTTTACTTGCATTTTGCAAGTAAAAATACTTGCATATTTCATTTGTAATAGGGTGAAACACCGTTTAAACTTTGAATATACGAGAGCAAAGTTTATACAAATGCGAATAATCGCATACAAGAAAAGGTTAGTATTATATGAAGTATTTTCAAGTTTTTAAAGCGGGGAAATATCCGCAAGGAGAATTTACCCAAAAAGATGTAGAAGAAATTGCAAAAAATTATGATCCGTCTTTTTGTGAAGCACCTATCACAATAGACCACGAACAAACTGGACCCGCTTATGGTTGGGTTGATAAAGTTAAAACTGACGGAGATATTTTGCAAGTCAGTTTCAAAGATACCCCAAAATCATTTCAAGATGATGTAAATGCGGGCAAATACAAAAAAGTTTCCGTTGAACTCTATAAAAATTTAGAGGGCAAAGGTCATTATTTAAAAGCGGTTTCTTTTTTGGGTGCGGCTATCCCGCAAGTTAAAGGTTTAGAACCAGTTAAATTTATGGACTCTGAATCTGAAATTTATGAGTTTGAAGTAGCGGAAGACGAAACCGAAAATTTTACACAAGATGAAATTGACGATCTAAAAAAGCAAGTTGAAGATTTGGAAAATCAAATTGCAAAATTCAAAGAAAAAGACAAACAAAAAGAACAAAAATTGGAAACAATTAAATCTTTGAAAGATAAAATTTCCGCTTTAACAAATGAAGTTTCTACTTTTAAGGAAAAAGCACAAGGAAAAGAACAAATTGAACAAGAGTTGAACGACATTAAAACGGCTCTAAAAAATAAAGAATATGAAGATTTTATTGAAAAACAAATCAATGACGGAAAATTAGTTCCCGCCAATAAAGATGTTGTTTTATCCATATTCAAAGAGTTGGATAATGTCAAAAAATTCGGTGAGGACACAGAACTTGTATCAAGTTTCAAATCTTTTATTGAGTCCTTACCGAAACAAATTGTATTTGATGAAACCGCAACCAATAAAAATAAAATTGAGGGCGGTGAATCAGATAAGTTTGCAAATGCTGATGAAGATAGTTTGGAAATCTTTAACCAAGCACAGGAACTTGCAAAAAAAGAAAATATTTCTTTTAAAGAAGCATTACTCCGACTTGATACATTCTAAAAATATATAATTTACCCCGATTTATTCCACATTAACCCCAAAGGAGCAATAAAAAATTATGGGCAGACTAGAAGAATTACGAATTAATGCGTATTTGTCCGAAGTCGCAAGAGGATACAGTAATAATGCATTTGTAGCACAAAATCTGTTTCCGACAATTTATTCCGAAAAAGAAAAAATTGATATTTTCGAGTTCAACAAAGAAGCATTTAACATTTATGACACAGAAAGAGCCATAAGAGCAAATTCAAATGTCATTTCTCCGCAAGGATTTAAAAAGCATACCACGACTTTAACGGAACATGATTTGTCATATCCTATTGACTACCGTGAAGAACAGGAAGCAGAAAAAATTAAATTACAGTTACACGCAACAAATGTTGTAACTAACGGTTTACAGTTAAAACACGAAAAACAATGTGCCGATTTGGTGCAAGATCCTAACAATTATTCAAACACCAATAAAATTTTATTGTCGGGAACATCTTGTTTTAACTACAAAATTTCTGATCCGCAAGGTGTAATAGACGATGCAAAAGACAAAGTTTCCGCTAAAATTGCACAAGACCCTAATACAATGGTTATCGGTCAAGAAGCGTGGAAATCACTAAAAAAACACCCTCAATTAAAAGGTTTAATAT
>CATLEG010000012.1 GCA_949915775.1 uncultured Candidatus Melainabacteria bacterium
CGAAGTTTTTTCACCCTGCAGGAAGGTCAAATTAAACTTTGGGTTTACTCTAGCCGAAGTCCTAATCACCCTCGGCATAATCGGGATTGTGGCGGCGCTGACTATTCCTACACTTGTTGGAAATTATAAGAAACAAGTAGTCGTTTCACATTTAAAGAAATTTTATTCAACTTTTAATAATGCTGTTTCTCTTTCTACAATTGATAATGGTGATACCAATTTGTGGGATATTACAACTATTCATCAAAACAATCAGAATGAAATGAATGCTTTTGTAAAACAATATTTATATCCTTATTTTAAAGGAATTAAAACATGTGAACCTAAAGAATGTATGTATATGACAAATATACTTTTTCCTAATTCAGAAGCTTTCAGAAGACAGCCATTGTATATTTTTAATGATGGCAGCTGCTTTTCTATGCTCAAAGGTGGTTCTACAGATATGCATATAATATATGATATTAATTGTATTAAAGGCCCAAATCAAGATAATCGCGACCAATTTGCATTTACTATTATTAAAGGTACTGGAAAATCATTAGTCTTCAAACCTGGCTCTACAGAAAGTTTTAGTCTAACAAAAAGAAATAAACTATTGGCAAGCTGTAAAAATGAAACTAATAGCCCTCATGCGTTTGCTGGTTGTGCGGCATTAATATTTTTTGATGGTTGGAAAATTGCTCCGGATTATCCATTCAAGCTTTAATTATTTAATGTAGCTTTTAATCTTGCCATAGCACGAGCAATGGCAGCCTCTGCGCGTTTTGCATCAGTTTCAGCTTCGGCTTCTGCAAGTTTTGCCTGAGCACGTGCTAAAGCCTCTTTTGCACGTGTAACGTCAATTTCATCGCCACATTCAGCGGTTGTTGTAAGAATTAATGCTTCATCATCTTTAAATTGTAAAACACCGCCCATAGTAGTGAAAAATTTTACTTTATTATCTTTTATAGTTTTGGTTACTCCGATGTCCAATGCTGCCATAATTGGAACGTGATTTTTTAAAATACCGATTTCACCATCAATAGTTTTTGTATAAAGTTCATCTATATCTTCATCAAATACAATTCTTTCGTGTGTAATTATTTTTAAATGCATAGATTACCTCAAAGCTGCCGCTTTTTCAACGGCTTCCTCAATTGTTCCAACCATATAGAAAGCCTGTTCTGGTAAATCATCATGTTTACCTTCTATAATTTCTTTGAAACCTCGAATTGTATCTTCAAGTTTTACATATTTTCCTTTTATACCGGAAAATTGCTCAGCAACAAAGAAAGGCTGGGATAAGAATTTCTGGATTTTTCTTGCACGATTAACAGTTTCTTTATCTTCTTCGGATAATTCATCCATACCCAAAATTGCGATAATATCCTGTAATTCTTTATATTTTTGAAGAATTTCAAGCACTTTTCTTGTTGTATTATAGTGTTCTTCACCTATAATATTCGGATCTAATACACGTGAAGAAGATTCCAGTGGATCGACCGCAGGATATATGCCTAATGATGCGATATTTCTTGATAATACTGTCGATGCATCCAGGTGAGAAAAAGTAGTAGCCGGTGCAGGGTCTGTCAAGTCATCAGCCGGAACATAAATGGCTTGAACAGATGTAATAGATCCGTCTTTTGTTGATGTAATTCTTTCCTGTAATTCACCCATTTCATTAGCAAGAGTAGGTTGATATCCTACAGCAGAAGGCATACGGCCAAGAAGTGCCGAAACTTCAGAGCCAGCTTGAGTAAATCTAAAAATATTATCAACAAATAATAATACATCCTGTTTAGAGTAATCTCTAAAATATTCAGCAGCAGTTAAAGCTGAAAGGCCGACTCTCATACGAGCTCCCGGGGGTTCATTCATTTGACCGTAAATCAATGCAACTTTATCAATTACACCGGATTCTTTCATTTCATTCCAAAGGTCATTACCTTCACGTGTTCTTTCTCCGACACCGCCAAAAACAGATACACCAGAATGTTCCTGTGCAATATTATGAATAAGTTCCATAATAAGAACGGTTTTACCAACACCTGCCCCTCCGAAAAGACCGATTTTCCCGCCTTTTTGATATGGCTGTAAAAGGTCAATTGCTTTAATGCCGGTTTCTAAAATTTCAATATTTGTATTTTGATCTGTTAGTTTAGGTGATTCTCTATGAATAGGAAGATAAGTGTCTGTTTCAACCGGTCCCATTTTATCAACAGGATCACCTGTAACATTAAGAATTCTGCCCAAAATCGATTTACCTACGGGAATCTTAATTGGTTCGCCAGTATTTGTTACTTTCATCCCTCTTTTCAAACCATCAGTAGAAGACATTGCAACTGTTCTGACTCTATTTGATCCAAGCATTTGCTGAACTTCTGCAACAACAAATGTTCCATCTTCTTTATAAATATTTAAAGCCGTATAAATTTCAGGTAATTCTCCGCTTTGAAACTCGACATCTATAACCGGTCCAATAATCTTAGTAATTAATCCTTCTTGTTTAGTCAATGTTTCCATAGTTCTCTCCTTAGCAAAATAATTATATTACAAGCGAAAATTTTTCGCAATAAATATATTTAGGGATTTTAAAAATTCATTTATCATAACAAATTGAGATTAAATGTTATTTATGTTATATTTTTTATATGATAGAACTGCTAGTCTTATATGTGATATTAAAACGTGATTACACTATGTATGCAATCCAAAAACGGATTGAAGAAAATTTTACATTGTTTGCCAAACCCAGTTTTGGAGCTTTGAAACCGGCTTTAAGGCGTCTGGAAGAAAAAAATTGTTTAACATCCCGTAAAATGATGTCTGACGGTGGTAAACTTTCGGTATTTTACGAAATTTCCAAGAATGGAATAAACGAACTTAAGCGACTTTTGTTGGAAGAATTTAGTGATAATCCTGTTCAGTTTTTATCGAATGCAAGAATTAAGTTATCTTGTTCTGATTGTCTTTCCAATGAAGAAAAGACAAGATTATTTTTTTCTGTTAAAACACGTGCTATGCAATTTAAAGTTCAAGCACAAAATGTTATGAATGATGAATATAAACAGACAAATTTTTACCAGAAAATTATTCTTGATAATACAATATGTGAATTCTCAAATTTTATAAATATAGTTGAAGGATTGGAGAAAGATAATGCCCGCAATAGTTAATTCCGTTATTGAAGGTTCCATTGCAGAAGAATTGGAAATTCAAAAAGGTGATGAAATTCTATCTATTGATGAAATGCAAATGCAGGATATGATTGATTATAACTACATGTGCAAATCTGATCTTTTAACCCTTGAAATAAAAAAGAATAATGGTGAAATTGAAGTTATTGAAATTGAAAAAGATTTTGATGAAGACTTGGGTATCGTTTTTGAAAGTGCTGTTTTTGACTGTGTTAAACCATGTTTAAATCACTGTATATTTTGTTTTGTAGACCAACAGCCTAAAGGTTTGAGAGACACTTTATATATAAAAGATGATGATTTCAGGTTATCTTACCTTCAAGGAACTTATATTACGCTTACAAATTTGACAGAAAAAGATAAAGCGCGTATAAAATCAATGCATTTAGGGCCATTCTATGTTTCTGTTCATACAACAAATCCTGATTTAAGAGTTGAAATGCTCAGAAATCCAAATGCCGGGAAGGCACTTGATAATTTAAACTGGTTCAGGAAAAATAAGATTCCATTCCATGCTCAAATTGTATTGTGCCCGGGAATTAATGACGGCAAGGAATTAGAAAGGACTTTATCTGATCTTGCCAAACTGAAAAATACCGTATTATCTGTTGCAATTGTTCCTGTTGGGATTACACAGTTTAGAAAAGAAGGCTTAAAACAGGTTGATAAAAAGTGTGCTATTGAAACTCTTGATATTGCTTCCAGATACAAGCGGGTTTGTTGTTCTGATGAATTCTTTTTGTTGGCTGAACGTGAAATTCCTTCGGCAAAATATTACGGGAAATTTTGTCAGCTTGAAGATGGAGTTGGCTCATTAAGAATGCTTTTAGATGATTTTAAAAAGTATAAACTACCTCAAAAACTATCAAAACCTTTAAAAATTTCTTTTGCAACAAGTTATGCCGCTAAATATGCAATAGAAAAAATTGCGCAAAAACTCAATAAAATAAAAAACTTAACAGTAACTGTAAACCCTGTAAAATCTGAATACTGGGGGCGGGATATTACAGTTGCCGGTCTTATTACTACTGATGATTTAATACGAACGGTAAAACCTATAGAAACAGATGTCGTTTTTATTCCTTCGGTTATGTTAAGACCTTATTCAGAGGATTTTTTGGACGGCAAAAATTTGAATTATGTAAAAAAAGAAACGGGTAAAGAATTTATAACTGTTCAAGATATTTATTCCATGAAAGAGGTTGTTGAATTCTTACTATCAATTTAGAATTAAGAGGTTTTATGTTAGATAGAATAAATTTTTTAAAAGATGAAATTAATAAAGCTAATTATAAATATTATGTAGAAGATAATCCATCTATCAGTGATTATGAATACGATAAAATGTATGCTGAGTTAAAAAGTTTGGAAGAACAAAATCCGCTTTTAATAACTCCGGATAGCCCGACTCAAAGAGTAGGTTCTGTAAGTGAAAAATTTTTACCATACAAACACAAATATCGTTTGTATAGTCTTGATAATACTTATGAATACGATGTTTTAGAAGATTGGTACAAAAAAATTGTTAAAGAATATGGCGAGCAAAAGTTAGTGTGTGAATTAAAAATTGACGGTCTTGCTATCGCTTTAACATATGAAAAAGGGATTTTTGTAAGAGGTGTAACGCGCGGTGACGGGATTACCGGAGAAGATATTACAAATAATCTAAAAACAATTAAAGCAATCCCTTTGAAATTGTTCGAACCTGTTGATGTCGAGGTTAGAGGGGAAATTTATATGCCTAAAACTTCATTTGAAAAACTAAATGAAGAAAACCTTGCAAATGGTGAAAAATTATTCGCAAATCCAAGAAATGCTGCAGCCGGTTCTATAAGACAGTTAGATAGCAAAATTACTGCAAAACGAGACCTTTCAATGTTTTGTTATACTGCAATTTTTACAGGAACAGTAAATAATTTGCCCAAAACACATTACGAAAGTATAATGTATTTGAAAAAACTCGGATTTAAAACAAATCCGAATATAAAACTTTGTGATAACGCTAACGAAGCTATTAAATACTGTCAAAGCTGGGATGAAAAACGTTTTTCTTTAGATTACGCAACTGACGGTGTTGTAATTAAGGTAAATGATTTATTAGTTCAGCAGGAAATGGGATTTACTTCGCGGGCTCCAAAATGGGCTACCGCTTTCAAATTCCCTCCGGAAGAAGTTACTACAACACTCATCAAAATAGAAGAAAGTGTTGGTAAAACAGGAGCAATTACACCGGTAGCTGTGCTTGAACCTGTTCTGCTTGGAGGAAGTACTGTTTCTCGCGCAAGTTTACATAATTTTGATGAAGTTGGCAGACTTGATGTAAGAATTGGTGACAGAGTTTATATTAAAAAAGCCGCAGAAATTATACCTAAAGTTGTTAAAGTTATTGAAGATGAAGAACATTTTAACCGTCCTCAGTATTTACCACCTGAATATTGTCCGTCTTGCGGAGCAAAATTAAATACTCATGACGGTGAGGTTAATCTTTATTGTGATAATCCGGAATGTCCGGCTAAAGTATGTGCCAGAATCGAGTTTTGGGTTTCAAAAGATGCAATGGATATTGATAAAGTTGGGCCGTCAGTAATAGAACAGCTTTACAATAAAGGGTTTATAAAATCTCCAGTTGATCTATATAAACTTTCAATGCAGGATTTTATGCAATTGGATTTAGTTAAAGAAAAATCTGCATTTAATATGTACACATCAATTCAAAACAGTAAAAATAATCCACTGTCCAGACTTATAACTGCATTTTCAATTAAAAATGTAGGAAAAGAGACTGCTAATGTTTTAGCCGGAGAATTTGAGACATTGGAAAAACTTAAAAGCGCGGATATTGAGCAATTATCCAAAGTAGAAGGAATTGGTGAAATCATTGCTCAAGATATTTATGAGTTTTTTAGAAATCCGGAAACTATATCTATGCTGGAAGAATTAAAAACATTAAATGTAGAACCGGCTCCTCCTGTTAAAAATGTTTATGATGATTTTAAGGGTTTAACATTTGTTTTAACGGGAACATTACAAAATATGACGAGAGATGAAGCTTCTGAAAAAATTAAACAAATGGGCGGAAAAACCTCATCTTCGGTATCTAAGAACACATCTTATGTTCTTGCCGGAGAAAATGCAGGTTCAAAATTAGACAAAGCTGAAAAATTAGGTGTTATAATATTATCAGAAAAAGATTTTCTTGACATGATAAAAGGTAAGGTTTTATGAAAAGAAGGACTAGAGTAATACAAATATCAGGATTTAAAGGGTTGTTAGCAGCATTATTCGTTATAAGTTGTTTAGCTGCCGGTTTTATTGCATTTCCATCTATTGTAGCTATGCATTTGTGGAATTATATAGCAGGATTAGTATCTATTCCAGTAATAAATATATGGCAGGGTGCAATGTTATGGGCAATCGTTGCAATTTCAGGATTTATTTTAAATGACAGAAACAAATACCTGACTTCTTTTAGTTCTAATAAAAAACTAGATGAAGAACAGATTAAAAAGATTCTTGATAATGTTAAACTTAAATCACAGATAAATAATATGATTTTAAAATCCGAAATTAAATCTGTGGATGAAAAAGAAACGTCTGAAAAGAATAAAGAAAAGGAGAATGTATGAAAAAATTTCTGATACCAGCCGTATTAATGACATTGATATTAGGCTGCGCAACTCAAGCTATCACAACAAATAACGGTATTGAAAGAGGATACATTTCGGTTAGTACAAATGCTAATACAGAAATTGCCCCTGATGTGGCTGAAATTTCTATTGCAGTTCAAACATATGATAACAAATCAATGCAAAAAGCTACTTTACAAAATAAAGAAATTTCGGATAAAGTTATTGCAGCTTTAAAATCTATGATTAATACATCAAATGGAGATTATATAAAAACTTCTGATTTTAATGCTTCTCCTATCTATACTTATTCAGGAAATAAAAGAAACTTAGATAAATATCAGGTTTCAAATTCAGTAATTGTACATACTAAATCTATTGATAAAGTTGGCAATATGATTGATAAAGCAATTGCTTTGGGTGCTACAAATGTTAATAGTTTATCTTTTTCTGTTTCAA
Source organism: uncultured Candidatus Melainabacteria bacterium (assembly GCA_949915775.1). GTDB lineage: Bacteria > Cyanobacteriota > Vampirovibrionia > Gastranaerophilales > Gastranaerophilaceae > Stercorousia. Next base: position 7,268 of record CATLEG010000012.1, read on the forward strand.
GTTATGAAGATAAATGTAATGATTTGTTAGAATTAGCTTCAAAAAGAGCAAGATTGAGAGCAGAAGCTGTGGCAAAAGTTGTTCCGACATCAATTACAGGAATCAGAACAATGGATGTAAGTTGCAGCGCTAACAATGCTGTTCGAACACAATACCGCTTTATGAAATCAAATATGTTGATGGATGCAGCAGGTGCAGCTCCTGAAGCTTCATCTACATCTATTGAAAGTGGTGTTATTAAAATTTTTGCTAATGTAAATGCAAGCTATTTTGTAAAATAGTAATAAATATTCTAAAATAAAAAACCCTAAGATTTTTAGGGTTTTTTATTTGTTTTTTAATCGCCAATGCCACGGTTCAAAACCTAAACCTTGTGAATTATTTTTTGGAAATGACATTTCAAATCCAAAACTTTCAGCATGTTCTAAAAGCCATTTGTATTCTTTAGTATCTGCAAAATCTTCTTCCAGAGAGTTAATATCGATAGCTAATCCTGTGTGATGCTCTGAAAAGCCCGGAGGTGCTGAATATTTTAATCTTGCAATAAATTCTTCTTCTGAGGGATTTAATTTATCTTTGAATTTACATGGGAAAATTGTTTTTTGATATTCTTTTGAACGAAAGCCAGAAACAATTTCAAGAGTAATACCATCTTTTTTAGCTGCTTTTTGCATTTCAATAAAAGCTTTTGCAAGTTCTTTATGAACTTGTTTTTCACCGCAAAAAACTAAATCTTGAGGAGCACAATCATTAAATTTATAATGTGTAATTCCGGCATAAACTATCTTTTCACCATCATAATTTCCAGTGGTAATTTCTTGAATGATATTACTCTTCATATTTAACCTTGTTCTATCCAGCTTTTTATTTTTTCACCGGCTTCTTCATCGTCCGCATTAGCAAGCTCATTTGAAAGGTTTGATAGTGTATCCATAAGTCTTTCAGGATTTTGCTGCTCGATATAGCCTCTTTGCTGCTGCTCAACAAGACCTTGGGCAAGTTCAGATTGCCTTTCTGCAAGTTGTGCTGCTCTTTGGTTAATATCTGAAAGCTGTGCCTCTTGCTGTGCATTCTTTTCTCTTAACATTTCGACTTCACGTCTATTAGATTCCTGTATTTGCTGAACTTTATTTGAAACAGCTTTGAATACTATAATTAAACCAATTGCACTTAATGCAATAGCAAGCCACCAAGGATTACCGGTTTCATCCGGTTTCGGTAAATTAGCCGGTCTGTCAGATGCAAGATAAGGGTCTGTTGAATCTGAAAAGGCAATTGAAACATTATCAGCTTGGACTTTTGGACTTGCAGCACGTGCAATTAATTCTTTCAATTCTTCAAGAGTTGTGTTTGAAGGAAGAGCGTTTTTATCAAGAGTAACCGCAATAGAAATTTCTTCGATTACGCCCGGTTTAATATATTCATTAGTTTGAGTTTTGGTAACTCCGAATTGAGTTTCTTTGGCTGTTCGTGAATAATTTCTGTTCTGACTTGAATCAGAAGAACCGTTAGGTAAGCCATTTGGAAGATAAACGCTTACAGCGTTTGTATTTTTATTGCTGTCAGAAGTTTGATCGCCAAGTCCTTCTTGAAAAGTCTGTTCTGTAACAGAAGCTTTTCTTTCAGGATCGTAATCTATTGTAAATTTTTCAACAGGTGCTTGTCTTAAAAATGTACTTACTGTTGCGACATAATTTCCTTGTCCGATTAGTCTGTCAAGCTGTTGATTAACTTTTGAAGTCATATATTTATCATTTTCTTCAAGTCTTCTCAACATTTCATCTTCAGCATTCATAATACTGTGGTAAGTGTTACCGTTAGTATCAGTAATTGCAATATTTTCGGCAGTTAATCCGGTAACACTTCCTAAAAGTAAATTAGTAATAGCTTTTATTTTTAGTTGATCAAGTTTTGTGGCATCTTTTGCAAGGGTAATTTGAACTGTTGCAGTAACAGGTTTTTGCATAGAGGTAAACATCGTTTGTTCAGGAATTGAAATAAATACAGATGCAGTATCAACTCCGTCAATTCTTCGGATTAATCTTGCAAGTTCCCCATTTATTGCTCTTGATAATCTGATTTTTTTATCTTCTTTAGTTGAAGTGAAATCACCTTTATCAAAGATTTCAAGTCCTACATTTTGGTCCATTAAACCGCTTTGAACAATTTGGATAAGTGCTAAATCTCTATCTGTTGTATAACAAGCTTTTCTTCCGGTTTTACAATCTCCTTTTTTCAAGTAAAGAATAGATTTTGTACCGTCTAATTTTCTGCTCACAGCAATATCATATTTCGCAAGTAAAGCTTGAATTTCAATAGCTTTACCTATATTATCAGTTGTTAAAAGGTTAACATCCTCTTTTATCGGTTCTCCGGTAATTTCTGTGCCAGGGCCTGAATTTTTAGAACCGGTTGCTATTGTTAATATTATAATAAGTGCAACAACAAGAACGGCACCGCCGATTATTCCATATAATAAAGGTTTATTATCAAGTATATCCTGAATGTCCATTTATAATCCTCTTACACCTGAATTTGCATTACCCTGTCGTAAGCTTGTATAACTTTCCCTGTAACTTGAGTAGCTACGTTAATTGCGATTTCTGATTTTGCCATTGCTGTCATTACATCATGAATATCTACATTTTTACTGCCGGACATAGCATCTTTAAGCAGGTTATCCGGAGCATTAACCTCTGTGTTAAGGTTTTCTACCAGACCTGAAAATACAGTTTTAAAGTCCGGAGATGCTGTCGTTTCTACACGCGGCATTCTCGCTGACGGCATATCATTAAACCCGGTGTCAAGTTTTGTATGCTGTATTCTTCCTGCCAAGTCGTATTGCGGATAAAAACTGCTCATTAAAGTCCTGCCTTTCTATAATTATAATAACGTATATTTTTAGTTTTGACACAGTCTAAAGGTAAAATATCATCCAAATTCAGTAGATAAATACATAAAATTAGATAAAACTACCCATATTGACTTTAATGAAATTTTTACAGAAATCAATTATATATAATTTTAAAAGAAAAATCAAATTATTTACTTAACAAAGATAATTTTGTACCGGATTCCAATTTCGGTTTATTGGCATAAGGGTTTGAAACAAAATTGTATTGCGGATTATATAAAATTTTTCTTTTTCCGCTAAAAGAAGGTTCACTGTATAATGTTAATACACTATCTTGAAATATAATAGGTTCGCCATTAGGTGATACAATCTGATTGTGTTCATTAACTTTATAAACGGTTTTATCATTAGAATTTGCATTTCTAAATTTTGTTCCGGGTTTAACTCCGCTTATAACAGTTTCTCTTGTTGCAGATTTGCTGTTTAAATCAATACAATTCATAAAAATTTCAGCAGGTCTATAGTATTCGTCAAATTTATGAGTCATTCCTTCAGTATTGAATATAGAAACTGTCATTGCGCCATTAGGACTTTGTCGTAATAATGCTGACATTTTAGTATCACCTTCAATAAATGGGTTATTAGAATCAAGTTCATCATAAAAATTATTCTTATAATTTTTCTTTTTATAATGGACGTTTTGAGAATCTAATAAGAACGGAGCTCCATCGTTTAATGGTTGAAGTTCTTTTCTTGTTCGAAGCTTATAAATATCTTCCATATTGTTTTTAAAATTATCAGCAAATTCCATATAATCGGGATTGCCTTTTTCTAACCATTCATTATGTGTTCTGTTACGGTTTTGTACGGTAATATTTTTTGTCGTAGTTTCATATCCGGAAGAACCTTTGTCATCACCATCATATACGGTAGGGTTGCCTGTTAATGCCGCAAGAAATTTTGTATGACCGAGAAGTTTTGACATTGCTGGATCTAAAATCATACGTAAAGTTTCTTTTTTTAGATTTTCACGTTCTGATTTTGATAATTTTTTGTTGTTATCTTGCTCAATATAATCCATTTCATCAAGAACAATATCAACAGCTGTCGGAAAATCTTTTGTGCCAAAAGCTTCAGATTCATAAGCTTTTCCAAGATAACTGTTATTTGCAATATGTTTTAATGCTAAAATCATTTGATCATAAATATAATTTGCTCTGGAATTATCAACACCAATATGATTTTTAGCTTTGCCCATTCCGCTTGAAATTGATTCACATTTTGCAATTGCCGGAGCACTAACGGAAACAAAATCGTAATTATCTACCTGTCCGCGATCCGGTTCTTTTCCAAAAGGCATGCCTTTAATAATTTTTAAAGCCCTGTTCCTGTATTTAAAATTGTTTTCATCCTGCAAATCAGTATAGAACATATCCATATCCATTGCGTAACCATCTAAAGCACGACATTTGTCGTGATTGCCGACAGAAACATATGAATATAAAATAGCTTCTAATGGTGCTGAATCAAGAAAATATCCAATTTGGTTTGCAACTGTATTTCCATCAAAACCTTTATTAGGAGAATGTTCACCGTCAAAATCAAAAAGTTTGCCAAAAATTTTATTTATCTCTGAAGCATATGCTGAATAGTTTACTGTAGTAGTAAAACCTGTTTCATTAATCATTTTTCTTACAGCACTTTTAGCATCAGTAAATCTTGTTGAATATCTAAATATCTCATTCTCATCAGTAATTTCAGCAGCAATATATGCATCAGGATGATATTTTTTTACGCCATCTGTGAATTTAGACCAGAACTTAATAATTTCATTCCAAGAGTATTCAAAACTGGTTTTATCATTTCTCAATGAAACAGTATCAATAATATCTTTTGTTGCATCAATTCTCCAGTCTAAACCTGCTTGAGCCCTGCTGACAATCATCTCTGCAAGTTCAAAACTTTCTGCATTAGTTCCTTTTAATGACAGTAAAAGAGCTTTTTTAAATTCTTCAGTATCGTTTTTATTAATTTTTCCAATTCGATGTTTTAATTTTTTAACTAATGATTTTGCTTCTTTTTCCGGACAATCAGGAATAATTCCTAATTGCAGAAGTGATGTATTATCTTTTAATTCTTGGTAGTTATAAGATATTTCACCGGTATTTTTGTCATAAGTAAATTGCGCTTTTGGAGAAACCGCCTTAATTATTGCAAACTTCGCAATTTCTGAAGTTATAAGAGGAATCACGTATTTACCATATGGAGTAACAAAACCTTCTTCAGTACAAAGTTTTTTATCTTCAGGCATTGATTCATCAATTTCATCAATAATTTTTATCGCAAATTCACTCATCTCTTCTTCATACATTCTGTCGGTTAATTCGTATACTTTTGCATATTCAGGCATAAGATGAGGATTTTTAGCCTCATAAGCGTCATATCTAGACATACCTACCTGATCTGCGCTTGTTGCTCTTTTAGTAACATATGGAGATGCCAGAACTGCAACTATGTCGCTTCCTAATTCTATTGAATCTAAAGGAGTATTCATTAACCCCTGTAATATAGCATATTCATAACAATCAGAAGTATTCGATTCTTGTAATTTGTATTTACCGTTTAATACATTTGAAACAATGTCTTCATTTACGTCTAAGTCTTTCGGGAAGATTTTTCCGTTTGATAATTTCTTAATTTTATTATAAATTTCTGTTGAATTTAGTTTGTCAATATTTTTTAAATTTTGTGCAGCATTTAAAATAAGAATATTTTTAGTTTTTTCTGTCCAAAATTTTGCAGATGATATAGCATAATCTTGAACTTCATAGTTTTTGCGTTTTAAATAAGCTTTTCGTTCTTCTCTATTTTTAGACTTTATAGTATTTTTGGAGTCTTCAGTTTCGGCATTAGAGATAACAAAACTTAGTTTTGCAATATCAGGATTTGCATCCCAAGTTTCAAAACCGCCTTCATGTTTACCGCCAAGTGCAAAATATTCAAATTCAGTAACAAGCGTTGTTCCTTGACCGCTGTACAGTTTTATTTGTTTTGATTTGTCAGCGGATTTGTTATAGTCACTAAGTTTAGTGACATTTTCTTTGTATTGTTCATTATCTATTCTAAAGCTGTAAGGAGTTACAGTATCATTGTGATTGTTAATTTCTAGATTATTTTTAGCAAGTTTATCATAAGCTTTTATTAATTCTTTATCACTTAGTTTTTCAGCATTTACGAGCCTGTCATCATATATTTGAATATATGTAGGCTGATTCGATTTATAACCTTTATGATGTTTTACCTTATATGATCCGTCCGAACGCATTTGAAAATCATATTTAGGATTAACAATTCTATGAGTAACATGTTCTAGCTGCTTTCCAAAAACCCCCATATTTAAAGGGGTTTCTCTTAAACCGGAAATTTTGAACCAGTTAAAATATGGAGATCGGTCTCCCCATCTTAATATGTGTCTAAAGTGGACACCCTGTAAACCTTCATTTACATAAGCGCCATCTGATACCAGGTTAATTCCATGTGCAAAAAGTTTTCTTTGCAAACTGGCATAATTATTTATATTACCCAGACTTTGAGCCATCTGCATACAGTTTTCATTCCAATATCCATGTGCAGTCAAACTATCATCAGTAAACAAAGGAGTCATTATAAGTTTTTTAAATATATTCAGTTTACCGTTATCTAAATCTTTCTCTACACCGGCAAGGCTGCCGCCTATTTTATTAGCAGGATTTTTAACTGTTTTTTTAACTCTTTCAAAATCAGGATTTTTAATAATATTGTTTTTATCATCATAAACCCATGCCGGATTATAAAAATCTGGAACTATAAGTTTCATAGAGCCGCTTTTAGTTCCTGCAGCTAATTTATCTGTTACAAAGTTGTAGACTTCATGTGCTTTTCCGCTTTCATTTTTCTCAAAAATTCTGTTTCCGGCATCAACTTTATATTCCGGTATTCCTTCAGGATTATTTTTAGGAGTAAGTTTGTAATGATATGCAAAAGGCTGCTCCGGCAAAATACCATATTCTGAAGCTAGATTTATTCTTGTGGCTTTTCCGTTTTTAAGTTTTATTTCATGAGTGCCGGTATTGTAGTTTTGTAAAGGTTTTATGTCGCCATATTTATCTCTTTCACCCGTAACTGAATAATCGCCGTCAAAATTTTTATTTAAAAGGAAAATCTCAAGATAACAATCATTTTTACTGTCATCAAAAACGTAGTTAAATTCGTATTCTCTTTCCCCATATTCTGATTTAACAGGTATATAACCTTTAAAATCTATTTTATTTTTTCTGATTAAATCCAGATTTACCTTCACATCTACACTCCTACTGTTATTATAATGCTTAGAATAAAAATTTTTTGTCATTATGTAATACATTATTAAGAAAATTTTACAATAAATAAATTAAAAGTTATGTTTTTGTTATAATCCGTTTGGAAAAGGAGAAAATTAATGCTAATGACAGAAATAAAATGCGATATTAAAGATATAAATCTTGCAGAACAGGGTAAAAATCAAATTGAATGGGCTTTTAAAGATATGCCTGTATTGAAAAAAATTCAAGAAAGATTTGTTAAAGAACAACCGTTTAAAGGGTTAAAATTGTCAGCTTGTTCGCATGTTACAAAAGAAACTGCCGCTTTATGTATTGTAATGAAATCAGGCGGAGCTGATGCTATTCTTGTTGCCTCAAATCCTCTTTCAACTCAAGATGATGTAGCTGCGGCACTTGTTAAATATTATGATATTCCGGTTTTTGCTATTGCAGGGGAAAGTGTTGAAACATACAAATCTCATATTAAAGAAGCAATTGCTCACATGCCAAATTTGATTATCGAAGATGGATGTGACCTTGTTTCTACATTGCACAGTGAATATCCAGAAATTGCAGCTAATGTTATTGGTTCAACTGAAGAAACTACAACAGGTATTATAAGACTTCAAGCTATGGAAAAAGAAGGAAAACTTATGTTTCCTGCTGTTGGTGTTAATACAAGTTTAACAAAACATCTTTATGATAATAGATACGGTACTGGTCAAAGTTCAATTGACGGTATTTTGCGTGCAGCAAATATCTTGATTGCTGGTAAAACTGTTGTAATTTCAGGATATGGCTGGTGTGGTAAAGGTTGTGCATTACGTGCAAAAGCTCTTGGTGCAAACGTTATTGTTTGCGAAGTAGATCCTTTGAAAGCGCTTGAAGCTGTTATGGAAGGCTACAGAGTTATGCCAATTGAAAAAGCTGCACTTGAAGGTGATATTTTCTTGACTGTAACCGGAGATAAACATGTTATAGATGTTCAACATTTATTGTCTATGAAAGATGGAGCATTTGTTGCAAATGCGGGCCATTTTGACTGGGAAGTTAATGTTGGAGATTTAAGAGCTTACACTACAGAAATTAAACAAATCAGACCTTCTCTTGAAGAATATAAACTAAATAACGGTAAATCAATTTATGTTCTTGCAGAAGGACGTCTTGTTAATCTTGGCGCAGCAGAAGGACATCCTGCAAGTGTTATGGATATGAGTTTTGCAAATCAAGCCTTAGGTATGGAATATATTGTTAAAAATCAAGGCAAATTGGAAAACAAATTACATACACTTCCTCATGAAGTTGATGTTAAAATTGCAGAACTAAAACTTAAATCTATGGGTATCGAAATTGATACATTAACTGCTGAACAGGAAGAATACTTAAACAGTTGGAAATTCTAGGGAGCGTGCCGCTCCACCCGCCACATTGGGTTTTGGAACTAAAGTCCAATTCTGGTAAAGGAAGCGTGCCGCTCCACCCGCCACATTGGGTTTTGGAACTAAAGTCCAATTCTGGTAGAGAAAGCGTAGCCGCTCGGCATACTTAATAAAATATTTTAAGAATTAAATTTAGGGTATTTCGGTACCCTAAATTTTTTCTTTCCTGCCATAAAAATTTAATAGTTTCAGGGCGAATTTTTAGGTTATTTTGAATATTTATTATTGTAGTTTTGTCATTATGCAGCTTTTTATTACCGGTTACAAGTGTGCAATTACCGGCATTATTTTTGTGACGTCTATATGCGGCAAGCGGTTTATAAATTATTGCAGAGCCGCCGATTAAATGTGCAAAATTAAATAAAAATTTATCAGGACAAATTCGCCAAGCATCAGTATTTTTGTAATTTAAAATAAGTTCTATTGAAGATTTTCTAAACATTGCTGATGAATTGGGCGACCAATACCATCCGCCAAAATGTTTTTTTACTATATTAAAAAATGTTTGAGACGGATTTTCAATATCATCTTGAACTTGTTTCAGCATCTCATCTTTGTTATAAGCCGGTGATGAGATTGAACAAAGTGTATGAATTTCATCATCTCCATCTATTTCCATAATTTGACAGGATGTAAAAGCTACAGATGTTTGCAAATGAACTCTGATATGAGTTTGAGCATAATCGGGCATTAAAATATCATCACTATCTATAAAGCTTACAAATTGACCTTGTGCAATTTTTAGACCTGAAATCATTGCAGCAAGCTGGCCTTTATTTTGTTCATGTTTAATTAATGTGATTTTTAAGTCTTGATTATCTGAAATAAATTGCTCAATAATTTCACAGGAATTATCTTTAGAACAGTCGTCTATAACGATTATTTCAAAATTAGTATAAGTTTGCGATTTTATGCTTTCAAGTGTTTTTAAAATATATTTTTCGTAATTATATGAAGTTACAATAAAAGAAACTTGTGGTAATTTAAGCATTTCTTTCCTCTGCTAATAATCTTTCCATTTTTTTGTTATGACGAATAGAAGTAAGTAAGGCTGTGATTATGAAAGCTAATCCGATTCCGCCCGTTACAATTTCAGGAATTTCTTTTACTGTAGACACAAGCATCAAACAGGCTAATGCTCCGATTGCCCAATGTGCACCATGTTCAAGATATAAAAACTGTTTTAGAGTCTTTTTTTCTACAAGCATTATTGTCAAAGAACGGACAAACATTGCACCGATAGCAAGTCCGATTGAAATAATAACAATATCTTTACTAAGGGCGAATGCACCCAAAACCCCATCTAAAGAAAAAGATGCATCTATCAATTCAAGATATATGAAACTTACCAATCCCGTGCAAGCTGTACCTTTTACACAATTAGAAAGCCGTTTTTCTTCTTGTTTTTCTAAATAATGAGCAAATCCTTCAATTGCAAGATAAGTTACAATACCGGAAATTCCGGCTACCATAACTGGAATTTTCTGTTCAAAAGATACACATTTTTGTGTAGCGAGAAGCATTAACAAAGATAATAATATTTCAATTCCTTTAAAATGATCTAAATGTGCAAGCCAGTTTTCAAGCGGTCTAATCCAATGAACTTCTTTTTTATGATTAAAAAAGTAATTAAAAAATAGCATAACCAAAAACATTCCGCCGAAAGTTACAATAGGCGCATGTGTTTGTTGAAGATAATATGCATATTTATCTGCATTCGTAATTGCGATTTTTACAACTTCCAGCATTTGTAATTTCGCAAAAATAGAAACAACTAAAATCGGGAATAAAAATCTCATACCAAATACAGCAATAATTATACCCCAGGTTAAAAATCTCATTCTCCATTTGTGACTCATTTTTTCAAGTTTCATCGCATTAACAACAGCATTGTCAAAAGATAAACTTATTTCCAAAATTCCAAGAACAATTGCAATGAAAACGCAGGTTACCCCTGTTCCCGGATGAATATGCTCCCCCCATAAATAAGCCCCGATAAGACCTACAATTGTTATAGCGTATGATTCCCAAAAATATTCCAACATATAATCTCCTTTTTAATCATTATACGCTTAAAATGCTAATTATGCAAGAATATGAACAATTTACACAATCAATAGGGATTTATATACAAGTTTACACAGAAATAGTCCCGTCATGCTAAACTCGTTTCAGCATCTCATGTGTTTGAGACCCTGAAACAAGTTCAGGGTGACGTATAGAGTTGATTTTAGTGTAAACTTGTATATAAATCCCTATTAACATTACTTGTAAAAAGATTTTGCTCATGTCATAATTTTATTATTGAAAGGCGTGTCATGGCAAATACTCTAGTATATTTATTAGACGGAAAAATTTATATTAATTTAACCAATAAATGCACAAATGACTGTATATTTTGCCTCAGAAAAGACAAAGATGATGTTGTCGGGCAAACTTTGTGGCTGGATAATGAAAATTCAACTGCTCAAGATGTTATAGAGCAGTTTGAAAATTTCTTGTCAGAAGGCAAGAAGACAAGAAGACAAGAAGACAAGCCATTATCAGAAAATAAAGTTTTAGATAATGACCTGACCTCCTGTCATCCTGACATCCTGACTTCTGAAGTAATTTTCTGCGGTTACGGTGAACCAATGCTAAAATTTGAAGTCTTAAAAGAAGTTGCAAAATATATTAAGCACAAATACCCTGATACAAAAATTCGTGTAAACACAAACGGTCATGCGAATTTTGTATATAAAAGAAATATCGTTTTAGAATGCAAAGGACTTGTTGATGAATTCTCAGTAAGTCTAAATGGTTCAACAAAAGAAGAATACAATGAACTTTCTCAGCCGAAATTTGATGAAGCTTATGAGGAAGTTAAAAAATTTATTGCATCTTGCTCAGATGAAAATATTTCAGTTGTAGCAAGCGTTGTCGAAGGTTACAAAGGCAGACATCTTGACCTTGAAGCCTGTGAACAAATCGCCCAAGACTTAGGCGCGAAATTTAGAGTGAGAGAGTGGATTAAAAACGGATATTAGAAAAATAGGAAAAATTAAAATGAAAACTCAAAAAATTACACAACAACAAAACTCTCAAATTTTTCAGGGCAATGTTTTTTTAACAAATAAACTCAGCAAAACTACTAATGCCCAAATGGAGCATGCTTTACCTGTTTTAAAAGAGATGTTTAAGAAGAAACCATATGATTTATTTATCAAAGAAGATGAAGCTAAAAAATGCTTGCTTTTTACAGTTAAAAATGGTCAATCTTCAAAGAATTCATCAACTGTTGCGCTAGTAAATGGCAAAGTCCGCCATGCAACAACATTTTATTGTGATATGGCTGACTTTATAAAAAAAGAATATGAAAAATCTATAGAAACATTAACATTTAAAGATAAATTCAAAAATTATATTAATGTTTTTGGTAAAAAAATATTTAAAATACTTACAGATGAATAGCAAATTGGCAGAAAGGATAAAAAAATGAACGCAAATTTAGACAAAATTATGAAACCGAAATCTATTGCAGTTATCGGTGCATCAACAAAAGAACACACTATTGGTTCTGACATTATGAAAAGATTACAGGAATATGATTTTAACGGAAAAATTTATCCTGTAAATCCAAAAGGCGGAATTATCGAAGGTTTACAAGCTTATACTTCAGTTAGCGAAATCCCTGGTGAAGTTGATCTTGCAATTATCGTTGTAAACGCGAAATTTGTACTAGATACAATTGATCAATGCCATGCAAAAGGTATTAAAGGCTTATGTATAATCACAGCAGGTTTCAAAGAAACCGGTAAAGAAGGTGCTGAAGCTGAAAAAGCATTACTTGCAAAAGTTAGAGAATACGGTATGAGATGTGTTGGTCCAAACTGTCTTGGTGTTGTAAACACTCACCCTGATGTTAGAATGGACGGATGCTTCGCTGAATCTCTTCCAGAACGCGGAAATATCGGTTTTGTTTCTCAATCAGGCGCATTGGGCGGCGGTATCTTGAATATTTTGAAAGACTTAAATCTTGGTTTTGCTCAATTCATTTCAATCGGTAACCAAGCTGACGTTAACGCTGAAACTGCTATGGAATACTGGGAAAATGAAGAAGATGTTGAACAAATTCTTTTATATATGGAATCAATCCAAAACCCTGCTAACTTTAGAAAATTAGCTTCAAGAATTTCTAAAAAGAAACCTATTTTAGCATTAAAAGCAGGTCGTTCAGCGGCAGGTGCATCAGCAGCATCTTCTCATACTGGTTCATTAGCAGGCGCAGATAAGGCTGCAAACGCTTTGTTGAGCCAATCAGGTGTAATTAGAGAATACTCTTTGAAAAACTTATTCTCAACTGCAAAAGTTTTTGCAAACTGTCCTATACCAAAAGGCGATAGAGTTGCAATTATAACAAACTCAGGCGGCCCTGGAATTATGGCAACTGATGCGGTTTGTGAATACGGTATGCAAATGGCTAAAATTTCAGATGCTACAAAAGATAAATTGAGAAGTTTCTTACCATCAGCTGCATCTGTTAAAAACCCTATCGATATGATTGCATCAGCTCCTATCGAACACTACAAACAAACTCTTGAAACAGTTATCGCTGATGAAAATGTAGATATGATTATGGTTATCTACTTGCCATTCTTAGGATTGAAAGATATTGATGTTGCAAAAGCTGTTATGGAAATTAAAGCTCAATATCCTCAAAAACCTGTTATTGGCGTGTTTATGACTAAGAGTGAATTCTTTACAGCATTGTCTGATATGAACGTTAATATGCCATTCTTTATGTATGCAGAAGAAGCTGCTGATGGATTTAACAGACTAAATCAACAAAGAAAATGGATGGAAAGACCTGAAGGCAAAATTCCTTGCTACGATGTTGATAGAGCAAAAGTTGAAAGCATTATTAAAGGTTCATTATCTGAAGGCAGAGCACAACTTACAACTCTTGAATCAATTGATGTTTTACAAGCTTACGGAATCAGAGCTTGCAAATACGGTTTGGCAACTAACGAAGAAGAAGTCGTATCACTTGGTAACTCAATCGGCTACCCTGTAGTTATGAAAATGACTTCAAAAACAACATCACATAAAACAGATGTCGGCGGTGTTGTAGTTAACATCAAATCAGAAGAACAATTGAGACGTGAATACAAAGGACTTCTTGAAAGATTGGAAGCAAAAGGCTTGTTAGAAGGTCTTGAAGGCGTAATCATTCAGGAAATGGTAAAAGGTTCACGTGAAATGGTTTGCGGTATTGCAACAGATCCGCAATACGGTCCTATGATGATGTTTGGTTTAGGCGGTGTATTCGTTGAAGTTATGAAAGACGTAACTTTCAGAATTGCTCCTTTAACAGATGTTGATGCTGATGAAATGATTAAATCAGTAAAAGCATACAAATTGTTACAAGGTGCAAGAGGCACAACACCTGCACAAATCGACCAAATTCAAGAAACATTGTTGAGATTATCTCAATTAGTTTCTGATTTTAAATTCATCGACGAATTAGATATCAACCCATTGTTGATTTCTGAAACAACAGGTGAAGGTATTGCAGTAGACGGACGTATCAAAGTAAGACTTGAAGAAGCTAAAGAAGCTTTGGGAATGGCTTGCTCTTGCGGCTGCGCAACTTGCTCTTGCCATTAATAATAGGTGCAATTGCACTATATAAAAACTAAAGAAATAACCCTCATCAGAGGGTTATTTTTATTTTATAAATTTTAAAAATTTGCCAAATCCTTTACCTAATCCTCTAAAGAAATTAGAAACTCTGCCGCATTGAGGCTCACAATACTCAAAACTGCGGTATTTTCGTATAGTTTCATTTAATGGTTTCGGGTTACATTTTCGTATTTCTTCACGTAATTTATTATTAACAGCTTCAGACGATTTAAAAGATTTTTTGTTAAGATATTCTCTATTCTTTTGCATCTGGTATTGTAGAGGCTCTGGTAGCGAAACATAATCTCTTGCCATAATTTTCCCTTTCATTTTAAAAAATTTCCCTTACTCATATATAAAAACTAAATCGTCGAAACTATTGCTATGAGTATAGTAATACTATACTATACTATACTATACTGGACTACTCAATGCTTTCCGGCTTTGTAAAATTTTATTAAGGTGCTACGCACGTAGCCCTGTTGGTAAGCATTGGTGAAAATTTAAAAGATTCTAGTGTAAGGTTTACGCACGTAGCCCTTCCGATAAATATTAGTGAGAACTTAAAAGATAATAGTAATTGTAGGTTGGGCTTTCAGCCCAACAATTAAAATTAAGGGTGCTATGCGTCCCTTCAACCCCGCAGCAAGTATTCTTTTCAAATTTATCTTTTACATTATGCCCTACGCGGGCGGCGGAAACTTTGTACCGACAAAGTTTCACAAAACTCGCCACGACGCTACGTTCACTAATAATCTGTACGGCTCACTAAAAGGAGTGTAAACTCGCACTCCGCACAAATATTTTATAAATAATTACAATATATAATTTGGCAACGTGCGTAGCACTCAAACAATACACTCCTTTGTAATTTGTTCGCCTACAATTATTGTTCACTCCGCTATTGTGGCAATCTTACATATGGTTCGACCATTAACGGAACGAACAATCAATGTTTGCGAAACAACAACAAAGCGAGCATTGTCTGAACGATATTATAATTAGATTCTTCGCTACGCTCAGAATGACAAAAAGTGAGTTTGCGAGCTTTAGGTTGAGCAATTACAATTGATTAGTGAGTGTAGTGTAGGTCGAGAGCTTCTTTGTGGTACTTTCTTGTCGGCACAAGAAAGTACCATGTTGATGAAAAAATTATTGAGGTATGGGGATGCATAATCCCCACATGATCAACCCTCTCCTGTCCTACGGACACCCTCTCCCAAGAGAGGGGAAATGGGCACATCCCTTAATTACTAATTGTTGGGCTAAAAGCCCAACCTACGGTTACTCCTTTAATATAGTATTCTAAATAAGACCCTCACCCAAATTGCATTCATTTTCATGCTGAAAATAATGAAATTCTACCCTCTCCCTTGGAGAGGGGAAAATATTAGTTATATATTTTTTTTGTCAAATCTGCTTTTCTGATTCTGACATTTTCCGGTGTAATTTCAACGAGCTCATCATCGGCAATGTATTCCATACATTCTTCAAGAGACATTTCTTTGTGAGCTTGAAGTGTTACCATAACGTCTGCTGTTGCGCTTCTCATGTTAGTTAATTTCTTTGTTTTGCAGATGTTAACAACAATGTCTTGCGGTTTGTTGCATTCGCCGATAATCATTCCTCTATAAACTTTTGTTTTTGGAGTTACGAAGAATGTTCCGCGGTCTTCGTATTGAGCTAATGCGTAAGGAATTGCTTCACCTTGTTCGTGAGCGATAATTGAGCCGTTTCTTTGACGCGGAATATCACCGGCATATGGTCTATATTCAAGATATGTATGGTACATAATACCTTCACCGCGTGTCATTCTGATAAATTCGCTTCTGAAACCGATAAGTCCGCGGGCTGGAATATGGAATACCATTGTAGTTCTTCCTTTTGCGTTATTCATTTCTTTCATTTCGGCTTTTCTGCCTGAAAGTCTGTCGATACAAGACCCAGCATAACCTTCTGGAACGTCAACAATCAGGTTTTCATAAGGTTCGCAATGCTGACCGTCAATTGATTTGTAGATAACTTCAGGTTTTGAAACCTGAAATTCATAACCTTCGCGGCGCATTGTTTCGATTAAAATTCCTAAATGAAGTTCGCCTCTGCCTGACACTCTGAATACATCAGTTGAATCTGTGTCTTCAACTCTTAAACTTACATTTTTTTCAAGTTCATCGTAAAGTCTTTTTCTGATTTGGCGGGATGTAACAAATTTACCTTCCTGACCGGCAAACGGACTGTCATTTACAGAGAAATTCATCTGTAATGTGGGTTCATCAACTTTAATCAGTGGTAATGGCTGAGGATCGTTTAATGCACAGATACTTTCTCCGATTTGAACATCTGAAAATCCTGCAATACCTACAATGTCGCCGGCAAAAGCTTCTTCAATTTCAACACGTCCTAAATCGTGGAAGCCGAATAGTTTTGTAATCTTACCGCGTTCCTGTGAACCGTCTGCATGAACAACGCAGACCTGTTCTTGAGATTTAACAGAACCGTTTTCAATACGTCCGATAACAATTCTGCCTACGTATTCATTATAATCTAGTGTTGTTGCGCGGAATTGGAATGGTTTTTCAGCATCACCTTGCGGCGGTTGAATATTTTCCAAGATGCAATCCAGAAGCGGTATCATATCTTTTCTTTCATCATCCAAATCTTTAATAGCAAAACCGTTTAAGCTGCTTGAAAAGATGAATGGAAAATCGATTAAATCTTCTCTGTCTGTTAATTCTGTAAATAAATCAAAAACTTTATCCAAAGCTGTTAAAGGCTCTCCAGCCGGTTTATCGATTTTGTTGATAACAACAATAATTTTCAAACCTAATTCCAAAGCTTTAGATAAAACAAATCTTGTCTGCGGCATTGGACCTTCGGCGGCATCAACGATTAAAAGTGCGCCATCTACCATGCCCAAAACACGTTCAACTTCTCCGCCGAAGTCTGCGTGACCTGGTGTGTCTACAACATTGATTTTTGTATCTTTGTAATTAATTGAAATATTTTTAGATAAAATTGTAATTCCGCGTTCTCTTTCCAAATCGTTGCTGTCAAGAACACGTTCCTGTACCTGCTGATTACTTCTGAATGCGCCTGCCTGTTTTAATAGGCAGTCAACAAGAGTTGTTTTACCATGGTCAACGTGGGCAATAATCGCTATATTTCTTATCTTTTCGTTTGTATTTGTCATAATTCCATATCCTTTTAGATTAAGTCTCAAGTGTAAATTGTACACTTAAATTTTACAACGAGGAATTTTATTTTTCAAGTGTTACACACGTAGCCCTCTATATAGGTTTTGTAAATATTTTAAAGTAATGAGTTTAAGCTTTTACGTATTCATCTTTGTATGCAATGTACGCAAATACTAGACAGGCAAGCCCGAAAAGTATTCCAAAACACATTGTTGTACGATATGAGGCTAAAAATGCTGTTTCATAGGTTTTGCCATGTTCTATAAATAAATTCCTAAATGTTTCAAAAAGCGTAATTGTAACAGCGACTCCTAAGATATTTCCCATATTGCGTGACAGTGCAAGAATTCCCGATGCAATTCCAAGTTCTTCGCATTTTACACTTGTCATAATTGCATTATTTGACGGTGATTGAAATAAACCATTTCCTATTCCCATAATACCTGATGCAAGAACAATTTGCCACATTGGCGCACTTTTGCTCATTAAAGTAAATATTAAAAGTGCAATACAATACACAATAGGACCAGCAAGAGTTAAATATCTGCTTCCGTATTTGCCTGATAATCTTCCGCTAATTGGTGCCGCAACAGAAAGTGTTACAGAATAAGGTAAAATTAAAAGTCCGGTTACCATTGGATTATATTTTAAAATTTCCTGTAAAAAGAAAGGTAGAAGTATACTGTTTGTGAACATTGCCATATATGAAGTCATTACTGCCAGATTGCCATATGTAAATGGTTGAATTTTAAATAATGCAAAATTTATAAGCGGGTAATTAATTTTATGGTCGCGGAAATAAAATAAACCGCCGAAAACAAGTGTTATTACACCAAGTGCAATAATTCTTAAAGAATTCCATCCCCAGGTATGTCCTTCAGAAATCGCAAGCAGTAATGCAAATAAGCTAATCGAAAAATAAATAAATCCTTTGTAGTCGAATTTAAAATTTTTTAAACTTGTTTTAATACAGCGAGGAAGAAAACGATAAGAAAAATATGCTCCTGCTAAACCGATAATCATGCCTGGGTAAAATATCGAATGCCAGCCAAAAAAGTGTATTAAGATTCCTCCTAAAGCCGGCCCGCTCATTCCTCCGATTGCTACAATACAGCCATTTAAGCCTAATGCTTTGCCGCGTCTTGCATTTTTGAATATTGATGCAATAATTGCCTGCGCATTAGATAGCATAATAGAAGCCCCAAGTGCTTCAAGGCATCTGAATGCGATTAACAATTCAAAAGATCCGGCAATTGAACTTAGAAAAGCACCTAATGCAAAGATAGTAAATCCTGTGGAATAAAGTTTATTTTTAGAAAAAATATCACCGAGTTTGCCAAAAAACGGTAAAAAAACAGTTAAAATGAGCATGTAAGCAATCATCACCCATTGGATTTGCCCCATTGTAACATGTAAATCAACAGACATAGGATAAAGTGCCAGATTTACGGTAGTAGAATCGAGCATGGCAATAAAATTGCCGATTGCCGCAATTGTAAACATAGTCCATTTTATTTGTTTATGACTCATAAGTAAATTTTAGCATGAAAAATTAGATGATTATAGCAGGAAATTAAAGATAATTATGTCACCCTGAACTTGTTTTTCAGGGTCTTATAATAAAGAGATGCTGAAATAAATTCAGCATGACAAATATCGTCATCGCGAGGACGAACGAAGTGAGGACGTGGCAATCCATTTAATAATCTGGATTGCTTCAGTCACCTACGGCTCCTTCGCAATGACGTATTTAAAATTGTCCCAAGATCTAATAATAGCACTACATGTGTAGCACCCCTCACCCGAAATTCTAACTTTCGCATAACAGCTCAAGTCGAATTTCTACCCTCTCCCGCAAGGGGCGAGGGGATCTGTTCCTTCCCTTTGTAAGGGAAGGGTAGGATGGGTTTTATATTTACAGACTAATTATATCTTCTGTTACGGTAGCTGCTTGAAAGTGTTGCAATACGTTTTTTGTCTTTTCTTAATCTTTTTTTAGCTTCTTCACTTAAAGTTCCTGCTGCGAATCCTTTTTTCTTTTTAGTTTGTGCTTGAGATTCATTACCTTTCATAAATGAAGATGCAACTTCCATACCTTTGCCTAATGTATTAGCAACGCCTTTGATTTTATCCATTTTTTGAGAATTGTGAGCTGATAATTTAGACATTTTAGTTTGATATTCTTGACGTCTGTTCATTTCGTTTTGAAGGTTGTTAGCAAGTTTTTCATCACCGATTTCAATTGCATAATCATATCTGTCGCCGATTGTTGCATCGTCAATGTCTGCAAATTCTTTAGATGCTCCATCTTTTACCATGTTGTCTCTTTGTCTTTTATCGGTAATATCTTTAGCTTGTTCTTTTTGAGAAGCTTTAGCGTCTTTTGCATCTTGAAGCTCTTGTTTTTGTTGAGCTTTTTTAGCTTCCGCTTCGGCTTTTTTCAATTCTTTTTGCTGCTGCTTAGCTGCTTTATCTGCTTGTTTTTGGTCAGCTTTTGATTGTTGTGAATTGTCTGTTTTATCTTTGTTATTTGTTCCATCAATTTTATCAGTGTTGTCTGAGTCTTTGTTATCGTCAGTATTTTTTGATGTTTTTGCATTAATAAGAGAAGCAGCCGCAGATGCTAATCCTATAGCACCGCCGACAGTACCTAAAGTTTGAGCAAGTTTGTCATTCCCAAGATTAAATTCACTCATTACCTGACTTGTTGAAGTTAATGCTGAACCAACTGCAGTTCCAATTGTGGCAACTTTACCAAGTGTATTTAAAGCTTTAAAACCTTCTACTGTTTTTGTTCCATCTTCAAGAATTTTTGTAGATGATGAGAATGAATTTGCAATATTTGCTCCAGCAGCAGCCATACCAGCAATTGCTGAAATTTTACCAAATGTTCCGTTAGCTTCTTTACCTTGTACTGCTCTAACATTGTTTACGAGTTCAGCTGAAGTTGAAACTACAGTTAAGCCTCCAGCTACAGCACTTAAAACGCTACCAGTTGGAACAGTACCGGCGGTTGCTTCAGTAATAGCAGCCATACCAATTGACATTAAACCAGCTTGCAAATTGCCATTAGCAATATTAATTAAACCTTTAGTTATGCCACACCTGATTATCCCCCAAGTACCTATTTTAATCATCGTAGCACCAACACCTTGACAACCAGGAATTGCACTTAATACCAAACCTGTAGCAAGTGTTAAATTAAACAAGTTTTCAGCAATACCAACGGCACCAAGTTGTTTCGCTAATTTTTTTTGTTTGTCTATTTCATGTTTTTCATTTTCTTTATTAATTTTGTCTATAGTTTTGACTTTTTTTCTAAATTTTTTATCAGTTTTTTTTGTTGATTTTTGAATTTTAAGTATTTTTGTTCTATTTCTGTCAATTTTTCTTCCTTGAATTTGAAAATCAGCACTTAAAACATTTAATCTAGTATCATTTTCGTTCAATTTATCTGTATTATCTGAAGATTGAGCGTTGCCATTTGAGAATGAATTATTTGCAAGTAAACCTCCTTGTTCTTCATTTTTAGCTGGTTGAACCGGTTGGGCAGGCTGAGATTGTTGAGCAGCTTGATCTTCTGCCATCAATTGTTCACTTTCCAAAGAGATTTCTTCAAATTCCTTAAGAATTTGAATTTGTTTTTTTGCAGCTTTCGTAGATTCTTTAGTCATTTTGATGATATCTTTTTCATCTTTTTTCATTTGTTTTTTTAAATGTTTAGTCTCTTTTTCAAGTTCTTTTGTTGTTTTATCAGTATCTTTTTTTATGTTTTCAGAATCTTTGCTGTCGTCTTTTGCACTATCAGCTGTTTTGTCAACATTTTCTTGAGCTTTATCTGTAGTTAATACTTCTTTTTCTTTTTTAGAAGATGATGGTGTATTTTCAACTGTTGATACAGTATTTTCTGTTTCTTCGGTAGTAGCTTCAGTATTGTCTGTATTTGCAGGCGCTTTTTGCATATCTTCTACACTTGCTGCTATGTTTGTATCAACAAGTGTTTGTTCTGTTGAATCTTGAGTTTCAGCAGTTTGTGCCGGTGTTTCTCCGGCTTGTGTTGATTCTTCTGTTTGAGCAGATTCAGTTGTTTGGGCATTTGCCATTTCTTCAGTTGAAGCTTCAGGTTGTGTTTGAGCTTCTTGTGATTCTGCTTTTTGTGTATCATATTGACTTTGTGATGTTTCTTCACCTGTTATTGCTGAAATTTGACCATCTACTTGATTTAAGCCTGTAATAGCTTTTGTACCTTCTTTTACAGCTTTGTTTGTTGCTTTTTCTGTGATTTTTGGAACAGGTGTTCTTGAAATAATCATTGCTCCAAGACCTATACCTGCACTAATTGTACCTTTTGCTACGTTTTTAATACCTTTTCTGTACTGGTATGTCATTATCTGTTCTATACCAACGATAATACGGTATTTACCCATTTTAGCAAGTGTTTCACCGCTGTTATCGGTAAAGTCTAAACGTTCTTTGTCCTGCGGAATAATTTCTTCTGCGTATTTTGTATTATTTTCTAAAAGTTCATTTTCTTCGGGAATTGATTTTTGAATTCTTGATTTTTCATTAGTTGTTCTGGCTTTAAAATCTTCAATTTGAGATTCTGTGTCAACATTTAATTCAGCTATTTTTGCATTATTAGCTTTTATTGAAGTTTTTCTTTCTTCAATTTCTTGTTTGTCTGATTCTTTTGTTTCTGGATTATCTTTTGCTGCTGAATCTTTTTCACCTGCTGCTGATATAGTATTATCTGATTCTTTTTCTTCGCCTGTAATCTCTTTTTCTAAATCAGCTTTGTCTTTGCCTGTTAATTCTTCAAGTTTTTTGTATGATTCTTTATTTTCATTTTCTAAAGTTTCGATTTCTTGTTGGCGTCTAGCTTCTTCTTCCTGATATTCTTTAACGATTTTTGCAATTTTTTTGCTTGCATTTTTCGCAAAAGCAGAATCTTCTTTCGCTGAGATAACTGTTTTTACGGCTTTTCCTGTTTGTTCAAGCAAATCACCTGTGATATCGCCTGCTTCACCAATCAAATCTAATACATTATCATCGTTAACAATAAAATCTTCTTCCATTGTTACTTCTGAAGTTTTAGCTTGAGCTTCAGCTGTCGGATTTTCTTCGTTTTCATTTTTAACAGTATCTGCCGGTAATTCAGAAGCCGGAGTTTGTGCATCTTGAGTTACAGCTGCTGTTTCTTTTTGTTCTTGAGGAGTTTGTTGTTCTTCTTTATCAGCTTTTAGGTTATCAGTTGATGCGATACTGCCTTCGATTTCCATTAAAGATGCAATTTCTGATACTGATTTTTGAGTTTCTTCAGTGTATTCTTTAGTATCATTACCAATCTTAACGGATTCTACAGCAAGTCTTTCGCCGCGTGCCATTGCAATAATTGCGGCTAAAAATCCGATTTGTCCGCGAACTTCTTTACGTGTAGTTTTATAATTTGTTTTTGATGTGTAATCAGCTAGAGTTTCACCAATTTCTATTGTTTCATTCGCAAGTTTTTCACCTAAAGCTGCTAAAATATTAATGTCATTTAAATTACGTGCAATTTCTCTTTTGTCAAGACTAGAATTATCAGAGTTATTTTTGTCTTCAAGCATGCCTGTAATTTCAGCATAACGTCTAGCTTCGCTGTCAGACAATGCTTCTCCGTTGTTAACTTTGTTTTGTAAAACTCTCCATTCTCTTATAGATTCTTCAAATTCTTTTAAAGATCTGCGTTGAGCTTCCATTTGTTTTTCAAAACTTTTTTGTTTCTTTTGTTGTTCAGGTAAAAGGTCTTCTACTTTGTCTTCAATTTTTTCAGAATTTTCATTACACTTTTTAATTTTCTTTTCGGCTTTTGGAATAAGGTCTAGGAAAGGTTCTTTTTCTGTTGTTTCATCAGAAGTTGCTGTGTCTGCCCCTTCATCAGCGACTTCAAAATTAGCACCGCTTGATTGATAGATAGAGTTAGCGGCATCGATTATTTCTTGCGGAATATTTACACCGTCATTAGCCATTTGAAGAATTTCTTCAGCAGAATAATTGGCCCATTGAGGATCAAGAATCATGCCGTTTTTCTTCATATAAGCTTCTAATTCATATTTTGAACGAATCGCGCTTAAAGTACTTTGCGGTGTATAATTTTCAATAGTTTTTGTAGTGCCGTCTGGAAGTGTAATTGTTTTTGTTGTAATTAAAACTTTTCCTTCTTTTTCAACATATTTAATACTTCCATCAGCTTGTTTTTCTTTTCTTTTAACTTTTTTTGTTTTACCTGTATCTTTTACGGTAAAAGGCACTCTTTCAAAATTATAGCCGGTACGTGAAATAATTTCATATCCGGTTTCATCTTTATAATATTTTTCAAAATCAGTTTTTGTATCCGCATCCATCTGTGAATACAATTTTAAGGCTTCTTGATAAGAAATTTCTACGCCGTTTTCGTCGTAGTAAAAATCTTGAAATATTTCAAATTTATTTGGTATTCCGCCGATATTATACATAAGAAGTCCTTTTCCTTAATTAGGTTATCGGACTTCATGGCTTTAATCTTTAATTATTTTGGGGTTTTGTAAAGAAATATTACACAATAAAAAAGAGTGGCTTTAACCACTCTATATATGTTTTTCTATATTTGAAATAATTGTTGATTTTGGCATTAAACCAACTAGTCTTTCAAGTGCTTTGCCGTTTTTAAATACCAGTAAACTTGGTAATCCGCTTATTGAATAATCTTGAGCTGTCTTTAAATTTTCGTCTGTATTAAGTTTAACAAATTTAACCTTACCTGAGAATTCATTTGCAACTTCATCCAATACTGGAGCTAATTTTCTGCAAGGTCCGCACCAGGGCGCCCAAAAATCAACTACAACAGGCTGTTCGCTGTGTAAAACTTCTTGTTCAAAGCTTGAATCATTAATATCGATTGCCATTTTAGATATCTCCTTTTTTTATTAAGTCGTTAAGATAATAGGACTATAAGACTATAAGTTTTTTACATAAAACTGTTTTGAACTTAATGACTTATCGTCTTAAAGTCTTAACGACTCCATTCTACCATATATATTTTTTTTATGCTATTATCTTAATAGAGTTCTATAGGGATAACAAAATGGCTAGAAAAAAAATAATAGAAATTGTTCTCGATACAGAGACTACGGGATTAGATTATACAAAAGAAAAAATGGTTGAATTTGCCGCAGTTAGACTCGAAAACGGCAAAATAAAAGATGAATTTCAAACTCTTATTAATCCGGAACAACATATCAGAAAATCAAGCATGGCAATTCATGGTATTACTCCGGAAATGGTTGCGGATGCTCCGACTGAAGCTGAAGCCATGCCAAAAATTTTAGAATTTATCGGTGATTATCCGATTGTTGCTCACAATTGTATTTTTGATTATTCTTTTTTGAATGAAGCAGCTTTGAGAACTGTTGGTAAAGAGATTGAAAACCCGAGAATCGATTCGCAGCAAATGTTTAAGGAAGTTTATCCGGAGTTGTTTTCTCATGGGCTTGAAGCTTTAACTGAAAAATTTAAAGTTGAACTTAAAAACCATCATAGGGCAATGGCCGATACTATGGGGCTTGCGCTTGCTTATCCAAAATTAAAAAAACTTTATTTGCAAAAATATGATTGGGAAGTAAAACAGCTTGATAATGTCGAATACTTATTTGAAAGATTTTTGAGAATTCAGCAAACTGTAAACACTTTGCAGTCAGAATTACAGGATTTGAAATCTGTTTTCAAACTTTATTTTGAGCAGGGTGGTCAGCCGGTTATATCACAATCCGGTGAAACTCTTGTTTATAATTCAAAACAATCTTTCGGATATGATATACATCAAATTAAAGATGTATTGGAAGAAGTGGGAGCATTTGAAAAAGCCGTAAAACTTAATACCGGATTTATTGACAGATTAGTCGGCGGTTGCAGATTGGATGAAGAAAAACGAGAAATCATAAAAGATGCACGTCAAGAAATAACAGAGACACGTAATATACAAATTATAAAGGCAGGAAGATTATGAATTTAGCACAATTTTTTAAGGAGCCGCCTGTAAAAGAGACAATTCAGGATGGTGAAAAAGTCAAAAGCATGTATTCTCATTGGAGGTTAAGAATTTTTTATGCATGCTTTATTGGTTACACAGTATTTTATTTATGTAAGAAAAATATTGCGGTTGCATTGCCCGGTATTATGGATGAATTTGGATATTCAGCTACAGAATTAGGTTTGTTAGGCAGCTCGCTTTATTTAACTTATGGTATCGGTAAATTTGTCAACGGAGTTTTGGCTGACGGATCTGATGTTAGAAAATTCTTTCCGACAGCTTTGTTAATGACAGCAATAGCAAATATTCTTTTCGCATTTGCTCCAAACGTAGTTGCATTATTAGGACTTGATGCAAAAATGACAGCTATGGTTCTTTTATGGACATTAGCATTTTTATGGGGTGTTAGCGGGTGGTTCCAATCTGCCGGATTTCCTGCTGTTGCTAAAAGTTTGACTTACTGGTATTCAAATTCTGAACGCGGAACAAAATGGTCATTGTGGTCTTGTTCTCACCAAACCGGTACTTTTTTAAGCTTTATTTTAGCCGGTCATATTGCCGCTCATTTTGGTTGGAGAGCCGCATTCTTGGTACCTGGTGTTTTAGCTGTAATTACTGCATTATGGCTTTTTGAAAGATTACGTGACAGACCTCAGTCTTTAGGTTTGCCTGATGTTGAAGTTTACAGAGAAGAGCCTGTAAAAGAAATGTCTTGTAGTGAACAAAAAGCTGAAGATGACATGACTTATGCTCAGATCTTTAAAAAATACGTTTTATGTAATAAAACAATTTGGTTATTGGCTATTGCATATGTATTTGTTTACATCATAAGATTTGGTGCTGAAGACTGGATGATTATGTATTTGAAAAATGCAAAAAATATCGAGCTTACAGATGCAACAAACATGATTGCGTCATTGCCGCTTGTTGGTATTTGCGGAACAGTTTGTGCAGGTTTAATTTCTGATAAATTGTTTAAAGGTAAACGTGCTCCAGTTAACTTACTTTATTTAGTAGGTGTAATTTTTGCTATTATTGCATTGAAATTTAATACAATTAATTCATTAAATTATGTAATTATAGGTTTGTTAGGGGCATTCACTTATGGTCCTCAAATGATGATTGGCGGACTTTGTGCAGTAGAAAGCAGTTCCAAAAAAGTTGCATCAGCAGCTTCTGGTTTTACCGGAACATTTGGTTATATAGGTGCATTTTTATCTGCAACAGGAACAGGCTTCCTTGTTGACAAACTTGGTTCTAACGGTCAGCAGAATTGGGATGGGGCAATTTATTTCTGGCTAGCTTCGGGTATAATTTGTTTAATCATCTGTACAATTCTTGCGATTGATGAATACAAAAAAGATGCTAAAAAAGCATAAATAAAAATTACAGGCGGTCACAAAGACCGCCTTTTTAAATCCAGATTTTTGTTGTATAATAAAAGTATACTTTAATTAAAAAGGAGGATTTATGAGAGATTTAAAAGGAAATCATGCTTTCGGGGGGGGGGCAATCGTCGCGTAGCCCAAGGTCTGTTGTCTATTTTGGGCTTTCGTCATGCTGAACTTGATTAAGCGTCGCAGTTTGTCATTC
>CATLEG010000013.1 GCA_949915775.1 uncultured Candidatus Melainabacteria bacterium
GTATTATATATAATTTAAATAACATTAATAAATTAGCCGGATGGATAGGATTAACCTCTCTTTTTTAAAAGTTTTAAGAAAGTTTTATAATCTGTTCCCCAGCTCGCCATTTCGTTAAGAACAGGCGCGAGACTGTATCCGACATCAGAAAGAGTATATTCTACACGAGGAGGAGTTTCATTAAATACTTTTCTTATAATAAGTCCGTCGTTTTCCATTACGCGAAGTTTTGTTGTGAGAACTTTTTGTGTAATTCCGCTGCAAGCTTTTTTAAGTTCACCAAACCGGCGCGTTCCATTGAGTAAATCCCTTATAATTAAGATTTTCCATCTATCTCCGATTAAACAGAGAGTAGTTTCTACAGGACATTTTGGAAGATTTTCAAGTTCCATAATTTCTCCTTTTATTGATATTATATCAAAAAAGTTTAACAAATTGTAAATATTTGTATAGTTAATGAAATTCTTTCTATTTAAAAGTTTTTTATATACATGAGAGAGAATATTATGTCAGAAGTTAATAGCATAAATTTAAAAGATATAAAATTTACGAGAGATGTTAAAGTCGATTATCAAAATGGTAATCCTATTATTAATTCTGTATTCAGGCAGTTTGACAAGCCGGTTCAAAACCTCAAATTAATAATAATTTCTCAGTTAATGGAAATTTGCAATATAAGAGATTTAGTGCTGGAATAAATTATAATAATAATTATAGCGCTTATTCTGTATCAAATACTTATGGTGCAAATGCATCCTATTCGATACCTAAAGCCGGAACTCTTGCTGTAGAATATAATTATCAAAATACAAGAATGCCTGATTCAAAACGATTTGAAACAAGCACTCTTATTGCAAAATATACATTGCCTCTTGATACTATTAATGGCTGGTTTAAAGGTAAAAAGGATTAATTTTCTAAATATTTTATAATTTCTTTTGTAAAAGCTTCTGTTGAACAATAATTTTGCGCAGTTATTAAATTATTATCAACTACAACATTTACTTCATTTATGCCGCCTTGAACAAAATCACAACCTGCATCTTTTAGAGCATCTTCTAAGAAAAACGGGATTAAACTTTCTTTTTTAGAGTAAATTTCTTCTTCGTTGGTAAAACAGGTTAATCTTTTCCCGTTTACAAATGGAATACCGTCTTTTTTTGCGGATAAAAGTCCTGCTGGACCATGACAAATTGCCGCTATAAGTTTATTTCTTTCATTGTAATCATTTATAATTATACCCAATGTTTCATTTTTATATAAATCGAATAAAGGCCCATGACCTCCGGGTAAAACTAGTGCATCATATTTTGTGAAATCAATTGTATCAAGTTCTTCGGTATCTCCAAGAGCTTCTTTAGCACCTTCCCATTTATTATATAAACTTGCCGGATCAATTGGGGCAGAACCTCCGTTTGGACTTGCTACCGTTACTTCATAGCCTTTATCTAAAAAAGCAAGATATGGTACTGCAAATTCTTCAAACCATACTCCTATTGGATGACCTTCTTTTAATTCTTCTGTTTGAGAAACAACCATTAAAATTTTTTTGTTTGGCATTTCAAAAGAACACATTTCACAAGATTCATAAGATTCATTTTCAAACATAATTAATTCTCCTATTCAATTAACAGGAAAACATAATTTATAATTTTTTCATATTGTCAGATTATTTAAAAAAAATAAGCCGGAAGGCTTATTTTTTAGAAGTTTGATTCTTTTGTAATTTTTTTTGTAATGCTTCCATTTTTTTTATTGCTTTTGCTTCGCCGGCTGGTTTGTTAAAATCTTCAGCATTTAAAGTAATCATTTTTTCCCAGCATCCGGGAACATTTGATTTTTCTCCGCAAATACAATTTCTCCAGGTTTCACCGGTATGTTTATCAACCAAAATTGTTAACATATTTGGAGCTGTAACAACTTCATATCTGTTTTGAGATGATTTTACACCAATTTCAGCAAATGTTGCCACTAAAATTAATACCAGTAATGCAATAATCAAAAAATTATCTTTCATAACACTCTCCTTTACCTTTTTTATTATACATGTAAATTTATTTTTAATCAATAGATTAGTCTTACGGGGAATGAAAAACTGAAAGTAAAATTTTAAAATTAAATAGAAAGGAAGGTAATTTATGATACTGCTTTTAAGATGGATACTTTTTACATTAGCTATTATGTTTGTGGCTTGGCTTGTTCCGGGTATCGGTGTTGAAAATTTTCAGACTGCAATGCTGGTAACTGTAATTATGGCACTTATAAACATTTTTATAAGACCGTTGATTGTTTTTATTACATTGCCAATAAATATTTTGACATTAGGTATTTTTACTCTTGTTATTAATGCTTTATTATTTATGCTTGCGGGATATATTGCACCGGGATTTTATGTCGACGGATTTATGGCGGCATTTTTGGGGTCGGTTGTATTGGCTTTTCTTGGTCTTATTATTAATATGGTTACTGTTAACAATCCGGAATAAAAAAGCCCTTTTGGGCTTTTTTTTGTCAAAATCTCTTTTGTGTGATATTATTATCTTGTGAGGGTAATATGAAAAAGAGATTGAGAATATTTGTTAGAGGAAAACTGTTTAATAATTTTATACTTACGGTGATTGTAATAAATTCTGTAATTTTAGGTTTGATGACATATCCTGCGGTTTGCGGGGTCTGCGGGGATTTGCTTCATAATTTATGTTTTACCTGTGTTCTTATTTTTACCATTGAAATGATTTTGAAATTATATGTATATGGAAAATCATTCTTTAAAGATGGATGGAATAATTTTGACTTTATTTTGGTTGCAATATCGTGGGTTCCAACCGGCGGTGCCTTTTCTTCATTTAGAGCATTTAGAGTATTGAGAGCATTGAGAGCTTTGAGACTGGTTACAAGACTTGAAAAATTGCGTATTATTGTACAAGCAATTATTGAAGCAGTTCCAAATGTCGGCTGGGCAAGTTTATTACTTATGCTGTTATTTTATATTTTCTCAATTATGGGAACAACTATGTATGCTTCAGCGTTTCCTGAATTTTTTGGAACAATCGGTCAAAGCATGTTCACTTTATTCGAAATTATGACACTTGATGGCTGGGCAACGGATATTGCGCGTCCTATGATGGAGGTTTATCCTTTTGCATGGGGCTATTTTGCAGCATTTATTCTAGTTTCATCATTTATTGTTATGAATGTAATTGTCGGTATTGTTGTTAATGCGATTTCTGAACTTAGTGAAAGTGTGAAAATTGAAAAGTTTCAGAAACAAATTAATGAATCTACTCAGCTTGAAGTTGAATTATTGAAATTAAAAGAGCAGATAAAAGTTATTGAAAACCTTATATCTGCCCAAAAATCTGAAATTAATAAATAATTTTTAGATTTTTATTACGAAAAATTTACTATCTTTTAATGCAACAACTTTATGTTCAATATCTTTTTTGAACATTAAAATGTCGCCTTTTTCAACTTTAAATTTTTCAGCATCAAAATGAATTTCGATTTCGCCTTCAAGAACATAGACCGCTGCATCGCAATATGAAGTATGAGTATCAATAATTTCATTCTTCTTTAATGCTATGATATTAAGGCTGCTATCATTATTTTCAAGTAAAGTTTCTCTTGAAAATTCTCCATCTTTCAAATCTACAATATCTTTTGCTTTTAGAACATTAAAAAACATATTTTTTACCTCCTTTTAATAGGATTAAAACTTAAACTTGCAGATATTACATTCTGCTTTTTGGCAATTAATTACAGAAACATGCACTATAATGGTTAATTCCGACATTATCGAGGTTTGGAACTTTTAGAGTACAGATTTCCATACATTTTTCACATCGCGGGTGAAATCTGCAACCTGATATATTTTGCATAATGGTAGGCGGCTGCCCATGAATTGTGTGCAAAATACTGTCTCTGTTTGATGGAAGTGATTTTAATAATGCTTGTGAATAAGGGTGTTTTGGATTTGCAAAAAATTCTTTTGAAGGCGCTGTTTCAACTATTCTGCCTGCATACATTACCGATGTATAGTCTGCATTTTCGCCTACAAGGGCTAAATCATGGGTTATTAAAAGAATTGCGGTTTGAGTGTTTTTTCTAATATCTTCCAAAAGATTCATAATTTGCGCTTGAATTGTAACATCCAGTGCGGTTGTAGGCTCATCGGCAATTAAAATTTCAGCATTACAAGCAAGAGCCATTGCTATAATTGCACGTTGTTTCATACCTCCTGAAAATTCGTGCGGGTAAGCATTCATTCTTGATTGTGCGCAAGGAATTTGTACAGCTTCAAGTGCTTCTATCGCTTTTTTGTATGCGGAATCACCTTTTAGATTTTGATGAATTTTAATAACTTCTAAAAGCTGATTCCCGACTGTATATAAGGGATTTAGAGATGTCATCGGGTCTTGTGGAATTAGAGCGATTTTGCTTCCGCGAATTGTATTGAGATTTTTTTTATTAAGCAAATTTTCGCCGTTATAAAGAATTTCACCACCTGTTATTTTTGCAGTTTTGGGTAATAACTGCAAAATACTCATTGCACTGATTGTTTTTCCGCAGCCGGATTCACCAACAAGGGCGTGCATTTTACCTTTTTCTAAAGAAAATGATACATCAAAAAGTGCCTGCCTAAAACCGCATTCACAATTAAATCCTAAATTTAAATTTTTAACTTCTAAAATTGGCATAAATCTATGATACACTATATTTTTCAATATGTGAATAGTCATTTGACCTCACCCCCACCCCTCTCCTAAACTAGGCGAGGGGAGTTATCTCGGGCATTTGTTAAAAAATGTTAAGCAGCATATTCAAAATCATGCAATTTTTGAGAACAAAAATTTTTTATAAAAGCATAGGGGATAAAACACGAATATCGAAAGGGGAAATTATGGGAATTGATGGATTGTCATTTGGAAAAGACTATGCCGCAGAGTTTAAAGCAAATCAAGAACAAAGATTAAATGAAACAAAAGAAAAACTAAGAGCTGCAGGAATTACTGTTCCTGTTGGGAATTCCGAAGAAAAAAGCACCTCTAAAGGTCTTGAAGTTGAAAATAAAGAACAACATATTGAAGCGGACTTTAACAGACAGTTAACAACAAAAGAAGCTCGCCAAGCAAAACAAAAAGAATATGAAGAAATGTTTGCAGAACAAGGCGAAAAATTTGAAGATGAAAATGGTAATGTACACTATCTTGATAAAAAAGCATATAAAGAAGCTGAAAAACAAAGAAAAGCAGATAAAAAAGATGCAATAGCAAAATATCGTAAAGAAGGCTTATCAAGAAAAGAAGCAAAAGAAAAAGCAAACAGCGAATTTCCTAAAAACGAATACAAATCAGCTAAAGATCGTGCAAAAGATTTAGTAAAAAATGACCAAAACATGGAAAATATAAAAGCTACAGTTACTTTTATGGACAAATCAAAATATGAAGAAGCTGAAGCAAAACGTTCAGAACAACATGAAAAATTAGTTGCTCAGTACACAAAAGACGGTCTAAGCAAAAAAGAAGCTAAAGCAAAAGCAGATTCACAATTGCCGATGAATGAATATATCAGTAAAAAAGGTGCTCGTAAATTTGTAAATGAAAACAAAGACATGTTTTTTGATGAAAGTGGATTTTCATCTGACAAAATGCGTGACAATGTTGTTAAATTTGCAAATAGAAACAGTGCAGATGGCGAAGTTTCTAACGGTTATTTAAGCTTGAAGGAACGCAGAAAAGTTGCAACAGAACACGAAACACAAGCTAAAAATATAAAAAACTTAGCAAAAGCTCAAAATGCCGGTTACGAAAAAGATAATACAAACTTATACAGAGGTCTTGTATTAGGTGGAACAGCAGCAGCAATTGGTGTAACCGCCGCAATTGGAGCAGGAGCAGAAGCAACAGCAGTTGCAACCGGACATGCATCAGCAGGTGCTGTCGCTCCCGGAGCAATTGTAGGGGCAGAAGTAACTGCTAAAGCAGCAGCTCACGCAGCTGTTGATGCTACCGGAGCAGTAATTGCAGGAGAAGCTTTAGGCGGTGCCGGTCTTGCAGCATTAATAAAAGACAAGGGTAATAAAGAAGCTCAAAACTTCATTCCTAAAAAAGCAGAACAGCCTCAACCTCATCCAGCAGTTGAACCTGATACTCCGGTAACACCGATAAATCCTAATCAGCCAGTTCAACCGGCTCAACCGGCACAGCCAACTCAGCCAGTTCAGGGTTCTCAACCAAATACAGGAAATTGTCCGGAAGAAAGATGGGAATCTGAATATTGCGATCATATTGTTAAAAGAGGTCAGGATTGGGGCAAAGTAATTAGAGGCAAAGTTCTTGTAAATGGTAAAGCTCCTGAAGGAAGAGTCCTTACTGCTTTGATTCACGCTGAAAAACTTAAACATGGTGTAACTGATTTTAATAAAAATACATTTATGAAAGTCGGCGAAAAAATGAGATTATACACAGATTACTCAGACTTGTTAGAAAATGCTGAAATTATGAAAAAATATCCTGAATTAAGATATTTGAAGGATACCGAAATTACATTGAATTGTGATGGTACAGTAGCGCAGGGTTCAATTTCTGGCAGACCGCGTAATCCATTTGTAAGATACAACGGTACTCCAGCTGAAACAAATAAGTATAAACAAGATTGTAATGACAATGTTCCAGTTAGAGTTAAATAAAAAAAAATCCCTCTGTAAGAGGGATTTTTTTACTTTGAATAAATTTAATCTATATTTGAAATTTTTACCCCATATGGTATAGCACTGAGGTTATTGCAAGTCCAATAACCTTTTTGCTTTTCAAATTTATCATTAATAATAAAATAAGTTGAGCCGGAACCTGACATCATTGAATTCGGGTATTTTTCTTTAATTGTTTGAAGCTCTTTATAATCATCTATTACAGCCCATTCAAGGTCATTTAGAAAATCACTATTGAGGGAATCGACACAATCCTCTCTCCTAGGGAGAGAGTTAGAGAGAGGGTTCAATTTTAACGAAAACTTAGTATACGCTTCTTTTGCGCTTATACCTAAATTTTCAGGCTTAATTAATGAAACATTAAACTCTTCAAAATCTAATTGTTCTAATATTTCTCCTCTGCCTTTTGTCATCTGACGTCCGCCTTCAAGACAGAAATTCAAGTCTGAACCAAGTTTTGAACAGAGTTCGTGAAGTTTTTCTCTTGATAATGGATTTTTAAAAAGTTCGTTCAGACCAAAAAGTGTTCCGGCAGCATCAGTGCTTCCACCAGCTAAACCTGCTGCAACCGGTATATTTTTTTCTATATAAATTTTAATTTTGTGTGCAGGCATGTTTTCCATAAAAAGCATAGCTGCTTTATGAACAAGATTTTTTTCGTTGTATGGGATTTCATCACTGCTGCCTGACAAAATAATTTCAGTTTTTTGAGCAGGTTCAATATTAATTGTCAAATAATCAAAAAGACTGATTGTTTGCATAATACTTTCAATGTTATGAAAACCATCGGGACGTTTACCTGTAATTTTTAAGGTTAAATTGATTTTTGCCGGACATTGGAGTTTGATATACCCACCCCCTAACCCCCTCCCCTTAAGGGAGGGGGAATTTTTTGCAATACCCTCCCTTGAGGGGAGGGTAGAAATCTTTGATTTCGGGGTGGGTGATTTAGTTTGATTATTTAAATATTCCATAACACCTTCTATATTATCATAAATATTATTATTCCAAATTCTAATTACTTTATATCCTTCATCCATTAAAAATTTATCACGTAAGTTATCATAATTTGCTCGGTCACAATGTTGACCACCATCAAGTTCTATTATTAGTTTTTCAGAACAGCATAAAAAATCAACTATATATTTACCAATAGGTTGCTGTCTTCTAAATTTTAATCCGTTTAATTGACTTTTTTTTAAATATCGCCATAGAATTGCTTCTGCTGTTGTAGGATTATTTCTCATTTCTTTTGCATTTTGTTTTTGTATTTTTGAATGTTTAAATTTCATCACCCACCCCCTAACCCCCTCCCCTAAAGGGCGGGGAAATAATATTATTCCAATTCTTCTGATAATTTTCCAAACATTTCTATCGAAAGTTTTTCTCCGCGGATATTTTCGTCTAATCCAAGTGAATTAAGTGCAGAAGTTATTTTTTCTTTTGTAAAGCCGCCAGATAACAGGCAATTTTTAACATTTTTTCTGCGTTGAGAAAATGCTGCTTTTACAACTTTTCTAAAATGCGAGTAATCATTTAGTTCAATCAGAGGCTTTTCTCTGACTTTTAATTTGACAATTGCAGAATTAACTTTTGGAGCAGGAAAAAATGAGCGTCTGCCGACAAGTCTTACAATCTCTACTTCAGCCCAGAATTGAGAAAGTATGGTTAAAAGTCCATATTGTTTGCCGGAAGATTTTTCTGTTGCTGCCATTCTTCTTGCAACTTCTTCTTGAACCATTAATAAAATATCTGTAATTTTATTCCTATTTTTATTGCTTAAGTCGTCAATTTCACCTAATAAATGTGCAATAATTGGACTTGTTATATAATATGGAATATTTGCTACAACTTTAACTTTGCCTTCACAGAGTTCGGATAAATCTTGTTTTAAAATATCATTGTGAATTATTTCAAGATTAGGCGCATCAAGTTTTTTTAATTCTTTTATAGCCTCTTCATCCAGTTCGATTGCAATAACTTTTTTGGCATGTTTTACAAGCTGCTCTGTTACAAATCCGACACCCGGACCGATTTCAATAATTGTGTCATCAGGTTGAATGTCTGCGAAATCAATAATATCGGCTATTGCCTGTCCGTCAATTAAAAAATTTTGACCCAGTCTTTTTTTTGTTCTAAAGTATTTTGCCCGTTCGAAGTAGTTCATCTTACCTATAATAATACCACAGACAGGTAAATGTTTTACATAAATTCTTTTGTTATTTTGATGGTGTTATAATTTAGCTAAGGAGATGTCATGCAAACAAAAGAAAAGTTAGGGAAAAAAGAGATATTAGATTTATTTAAAAATGGATGTAAACCTGATTGCCAGATTGGAATCGAGTACGAGAGATTACCTATTTTTTCCGTAACTTCAAAGGCTGTAGATTATGGTTCAGAATTTGGAATTTGTAATTTTTTAAGAACTTTTGCTAAAGAAGAAAATTGGGACTATATAACTGATGATTATAATATAATAGGGCTTAAACAAGAACATGATACAATTACATTAGAACCCGGTTGTCAGGTTGAATTAAGTTTAAAACCTGAAAAATCAATTTTGCAGATTCAAAATAAAGTTGAAACACTTGATAAATTAATGAATCCTATTTTGGATAAATTTGGGATTAGTCTCTTAGGATATGGTGTTTCGCCGTTTTCAACTCATAAGTCAATAAATCTTATTCCAAAAAAACGTTATAAACTTATGGCAAAATATTTGTGGGGAATTTTGTCAGATGTCATGATGAAAGAAACGGCAGGTGTTCAGTGCTGCATTGATTTTGAGTCGGAAGAAGATGCTATTGAAAAGTTTAAAATTGCAAATAAACTTGTTCCGTTTATGACAGCTATGTTTGCAAATTCGCCGATAAGAGGCGGTGTTGAAACCGGTTATAAAAGCTTTAGAGCATTAAGCTGGCTAAATACAGATAATGATAGATGCGGTTTTGTCGGACAAATTGATAATATTGAATCGTTTGAAGAATATGTTGATAATGTACTTGAAACTCCTATGATTTTTTTCAATCGAAATAATGATGTTGTACCTATTAATGGTAAGATAAATTTTGAGGAATTTATGAATAATTCTGAATATGACGCTGAACTTGAGGATTTTGAATTACATGCAAATCTTTATTTTCCGGAAGTCAGACTTCGTAATTTTATAGAAATTAGAAATCAGGATTGTGTCGGTAATGGACTTCAATATTCAATTCTTGCTATTTATAAAGGAATTTTATACGGTAAAACTGCAATGCAGGAAATAAAGGATTTGTTTAAAGAATTTGATTACAGGGATTTTTCCGAATTACGTTATAATGTTCCAAAAAGTGCGCTTAATGCTCAAATTAAAAAATATTACGCTAAAGATATAGCTAAAGAAATTCTTTATATTGCAGAAAAATCATTAATTGAACAAAATACAGGCGAAGAAAAATATCTTGATGCCATAAAAGAATATACATTAGAAGGAATTTGTCCTGCCGATGTTATTATTCGTAATTGGAACGGGTTATGGAACAAAGATATTAAAAAGTTAATTAAATATGTAAGTTAACATATTGCACAAATTTGTAAATAATGTTAAAATATTCGCGTCGTTTTAAAAGGAGGTTATTATGTTAAAAAAATGTTTAGTAGAATTTATTGGTACATTCTTTCTGATTTTAACTGTTGGTTGTACGGTATTTTCAAACGGAAGCGGTGTAATTCCTGCAATTGCTATTGGTTTTATTTTGATGGTGATGGTTTATGCCGGCGGACATGTATCGGGTGGTCATTATAACCCTGCTGTGTCATTGGCTTGTGCAATCAGAGGTGCTTTGCCATGGCGTGATATAGTTCCGTATTGGATTGCACAGCTTCTTGGCGGAGCACTTGCGGGAATACTTGTTGCAAATCTTGTAGTTGTTACTCCTACTGATAGTCAAACTCAATTTAATACAACAGCGCTTGTGATTTGTGAGATTTTGTTTACTTTTGCACTATGTTATGTTGTATTACATACAGCAACATCACGTGATAATGAAGGAAATTCATTTTACGGACTTGCAATCGGTGCCACTGTTACTGCTGGTGCTTTTGCAACAGCCGGAACATGCTTTGGTGCATTCAATCCTTCTGTAGCTCTTGGTTTGATGACAATGGGAGCAGCTTTATTTAAAGTCGTTTGTATTACAGCTCTGGCAAACCTTGCAGGTGGGGCAATTGCTGGCGGAGTTTATAAACTGACTTCAAATGACTAAATAAAGACCAAAAGTATTGATATAAAAAGCGGGAATTATTTCCCGCTTATTTCAAATGTATATCTATATTATTTTTATATAAAAGCTGTTTTCTTTTTGCATAATATAAATCGTTTTTTTCGTTTTCAAGTTTAATTAATTCAGAATAACAAGCATTTTGGGCATCATCTATTAATTCATTACAATTTTTCAGATAACTATCAAAACTTTCGCGACGTTTTGCCCAATAATTATTTTTAACTTTTTCAGATTTAACAAAACTAAAAATGTCCAAAATTCCATTATTATCCGGTTTATAAACAGCATTTTCATAACCGTTTTCACAAAAATCTGTCCATTTTGGTGCAATCAGACTATCTGCAAATACCGGCGAAATTAAACCAAATAATAAAGTAATTATTAATATTTTTTTCATATACTAAATCCTATTATGCCATACACCGCCGCGACGATCAACAAATGCATCGTAACAAGACCAGAATCTAAACACACCAGTCAAACCCAATACCGCATGAGTGGTATTTTTCTCAACAGGATTATCCAGCATTAATTGCCCCAAACCTGGCCAAATAAGTAAAGATACAGCAGCAGCTCCTACTGATTTTCCTGAAACTTTACCGGGATGTCCTTCTGTACCGCCAGCAAATGCTGGTGTTGCTAAACCGATAACAGCAATTAATAATGCTAAAATTGTAAACTTTTTCATAATTCTTAACTCCTATACTTGCGCTAATGCTTTAACTTCTTTACGTTTAACTTTATTTGTTGCAGTTCTTGGTAAAGGTGACTTAGAAACTATAATGTTAACCGGACGTTTGTACGCTGTCAAATGAGTTGAAAGCTGTTTAACTTCAGCTCTTACAGCTTTTCCCAGTTCATCATCATTATATTTATCGATTAGTTCTTGTTTTGGAACTATAACTGCTGCAATTTCTTCGGTACCATCTTTTGAACCAAAAGTTCTTGATAAACCGAAAACACAAACTTCTGAAAATAACGGACTTTTTTCTAAGATAGCTTCAACTTCTTCCGGAAATACTTTTTTGCCGCCTGATAATACAATCATGTTTTTAATTCTGCCTGTAATATAGATATGCCCGCCATTTTTAATTTCAGCAATATCACCAGTGTGGAACCATCCGTCTTCGTCAATAACTTCTTTAGTAAGTTCAGGCTGATTATGATAACCTTTCATAACTGATGGACCCTTTAATAGCAATTCACCTGTTTCAGAATCAACTTTTGCTTCAAAACTTTTAATTGGTCTTCCTACAGATGCAATATCAGAGTGTCTGTCTACATTTATAGATGCAACAGGACTGGTTTCGGATAGTCCATATCCCTGAAAAACCCTGATTCCAATTCGTTGGAAAAATTTACCGACATTAATATCTAGAGGAGCGCCGCCGGAGATACATCCCATAAATCTTCCGCCGAATTTGTCATGTACTTTTCTGAACATAAATTTTTTAATTCTATACGATGGAACGAATTTCGCAATATGGAATTTTAAATTAAATTTCAATTGTTCGATTTTTGATTCACTATTTAATTCGGATTCAATAGTAGTTTTCAATAGTTTCAAAAACGCCGGTACAACAATCATAAATTGAACACGTTTTTCTTTCATAATACTCAAAATATCTTTTGGTTTAAGACTCGGAGTATAATATAAAGAACATCCAAAATTTAAAAAAGTTGAAAATCCAACGGTCATTTCAAATAAATGGTTCATTGGTAAAATTGATAATAGATTGATATTTTTAAATGGTAAAATTTTATCAAGAGCATATTTCAAATCATCAAGCTGTGTAAGCATATTTGTAAATGTAGTTTCAACACCCTTTGGCATACCTGTTGTACCTGATGTATAAATAATAAACGCTGTTGATTTAGAACTTCTAACGCGCCATTTAGCATCATAATTATCAGGAAGCTGATAAATACTTGTTTCATCAATATTATAATAAGGTTCATCCATAACAAGAATAGTGTGTATAGAAGAAATTTCCTGTTTTAAAAATTTTGCCATACTTAAATGTTTTCTGGAAACAAGAATTACAGATGGCAAACAATCTGATAGAATAGATTTCAGTTCATATTTTGTAAGTTTAACATCAAGGGGAACAGTAATT
Source organism: uncultured Candidatus Melainabacteria bacterium (assembly GCA_949915775.1). Taxonomy (GTDB): domain Bacteria; phylum Cyanobacteriota; class Vampirovibrionia; order Gastranaerophilales; family Gastranaerophilaceae; genus Stercorousia. Next base: position 13,092 of record CATLEG010000013.1, read on the forward strand.
GTACCGGCAAGGATTGACGCGAAAACGCATGCTCCAAACTCAGGCTTTGATTCTGATAAAATCGCAACTTTTTCACCTTTTTCAACTTTTATCTCATCAATTAAATAAGATGCAAGTTTTCTTGATAAAAGTCCAACACCAGAATATGTAAGTTCTTTCCAGCCATACTGGTTTTTCATACCCAATGCTACTCTGTCTGAATAATTTTCAGTTCTGTTTTTTAATAATGTTAAAATACTTTGTTTCTTAGATTCCATACACTAGCCCCTTAGTTCTCTTGTTACAACAGTATATGATAATATTTATTGCAAAGTCAAGTCTATTAAGTATTTTTGTATTATAATTATACATATTGAAAGGGAAGATATGACTAAATATGTTTATATAGAAACAATGGGATGCCAGATGAACAAATCAGATACCGAAAGAATGCTCGGTATGCTTTTACATCTTGGTTACGAAGAAACGAAAGTGCAAGAAGAAGCTGATTTATTAATGGTTAACACCTGCTCAATCAGACAGTTATCGGAAGATAAAGCATTCAGTCAGCTTGGTGTTTGGGGTAAGTGGAAAAAAGAACGTTCCAAATCCCCTCGCCCTTTGGGAGAGGGTGCCTGCAAGGCGGGTGAGGGTAATAATTCTGGTAAAAATATAAAAATAGGGATTTGCGGATGTGTTGCACAGCAAAAAGCCAGAAAAGTTTTTTCACGTGCGCCTTATGTAGATTTTGTTTTGGGTACGCATAAAATTTATTCGTTACCTGATGTTATAAAAAGAATTGAAAATGGTGAAAGAGTTTGCGAATGTGAAGAAACAAATCTTGCAACTGCAAACGAAAAAGGTTATCCGATTAAACGTGTAAAATCAACTAATGCATGGATTAATATTACAGAAGGCTGTAACAATTTCTGTACATATTGTATAGTACCATATACAAGAGGCAGAGAACGTTCCCGCCTGCCCGAAGTTATTATTAAAGAAGTAAAAGATGCACTTGCAGACGGCTTTAAAGAAATTACACTTCTTGGACAAAACGTTGACAGTTACGGTAAAGATTTTGATAAATTAAACCTCCCTTCTTCAAGGGAGGGGGACCGCGGAGCGGTGGAGGGTTTTTCATACCGTCTTGCAGATCTTCTTCGTGATATTAATGCAATCGAAGGAAATTTCAGAATACGTTTCGTAACATCTTATCCTACTGATATTACAGACGAATTAATTGAAACAGCAAGAGATTTAGACAAGGTTTGTGAATATTTTCATATTCCGATGCAGTCAGGTAGTTCACGAGTTTTAAAAGCCATGAACAGACGTTATGATAGAGAAACTTATGCAAAAATCGTTGAAAAAGTTCGCAAAATGATACCTGATGTTACAATTACAAGTGACTTTATTGCAGGTTTTCCCGGTGAAACAGAAGAAGAATTTGTTGAAACCCTTACCGCAATTGACGAATTTGAACTTGATTACTCAAATGTTGCAGCGTATTCTCCACGCGAAAAAACTGTTGCGGCAAAATGGACAGATAAATTTATCCCCGAAGATATAAAAGACGACAGATTTCAACGCCTAAACAAAAAAGTTCAAGAAAATTGTCTCAAATCTAATTTAAAATATGTCGGACGAGAAATGGAAGTTCTTGTCGAAAACTTTTACGAGCATAAAGGGAAAATGATTAACACCGGAAAAACAAGAAATTTCAAAACAGTTCATATACCTTGTGATAAAGATTTAACAGGTGAATTTGTAAACGTAAAAATTTCAGGTGCAAAAACCTGGTATTTAAAAGGCGAAATAGTTTAACAATTATTTTTCTACAAGAAGATTACTTTCAGTTACACCTAAAATATTGGCTATTTTATTCAATGTTTTAAGTGTAACATTCTGTTTGCCTGTTTCAATTTTACAGATATGTTTTTCATGAACATTTAACATTTCGGCTAGCTGCGCTTGAGTTAGTCCTTTTTTCATACGTTCTACTTTAATATTAAACCCGAACACTTTTAATACTTTATTCTCATCCATAGTTTTATAATATAGTATTATGACAGGAAATAAACATTATTATAATAATAAAAAGGTAGTATTATAATATTGACTTAATCTAAACGATAATTTAAAATAATAAAAGAGGATTAATATAAAGGAATTAATGAAAGGATTAAAATATGAAGAAGCTAATTGGAAGATTAATGGAAAACTCACGTCATGCTGAACAAATTTCAGCATCTGAAGTAACGTCATTGCGAGGAGCAAAGCGACGTGGCAATCCATTAAAAATATTCCCCTCCCTTACCCTCTCCCGAATTTGTAAGTTCGCGAGCTCACTAACAAATTCAACCCTCTCACAAAGAGAGAGGGTATGTGCTTTTACACTTGCTGAGGTTCTAATCACCCTTGGCATAATTGGTGTTGTTGCGGCGCTGACTTTACCGACATTGATTGGAAATTACCAAAAACAAGCACTTGCTACTCAAACTAAAAAATTCTATTCCATGATGTCACAAGCAGTTAAACAATACATGGCTGATGAAGGTGTTGATGATTTGAGAAACACACCGCTGGCTTCTTATAATTATGAAAATATAAGTTCTCCCGAAGCTATTGAATCTATTAGAAATTTCGTTACTATATATCTTAAAGTTGCTAAAGAGTGTAAGCCTGATACTAATGATTGTTTCGCTTCTAAATATAAACAATGGGATGGGGATTTTGGTTCTGATAATTTTACAGACGTAGGTCATTACCCTGGAAGAAGAGACTACGTATTAGCTGATGGTAGTATAATTCGTATTGGATATCGTGGTGAGGAATCACCAATGGATTTATTTGTTGATGTGAATGGTAAAAAAGGACCAAACAGAGTTGGTTATGATTTATGGAGCATGTCTATTTTTTATGATGGGGTTATTGATGAAAGTACGGTTGGCCCAGAATGTAGAGGCAGAATAGAAAAAGGTTATGAATATGCAGCCTGTACCGAAGAATGGACTGTTCAATCGCGCAGAGAATATCAGTTAGAAAGATGCCAATCAGGTTATTACGGTGGTTGTTTTGGACACTTTTTAGAAAACAATTTTACTTTTGATTACTAGAAACGGGCTTTTTAGCCCGTTTCTTTTATTTAGATTTAGAAGAATACTTACCAATTATATCCATAACAGCGGAAGTTGCAGTACCAAAACCTGTCAAAGTGCCAGCTAGTCCAATTCCTAGTTTGGCATAATTTCCAATACTGTTTGAAGACTGGTTTGCAGCATAAGCCTGTGCATTATAACTATTGCCGGCAGAACTGTTAGATTGTGAACCTGAAACATAATTCATAATATTTGAATTCATTTGATTTTGTACATCTTGTAAAAAATTTAAATATGTATATCTTTGGCTTAATTCATTATTAACAAGTTCGTCTCTTTTTGCCAGTACATCTTGTGCAAGATCACTGACAGATTCTGCTCTTTTAGTCTCTATAGCATTCAAATTATCCATAAATACAGAATTGTCAAAATTACCAAATCTTGATGCAACATCAGTTTTCAAATCTTCAAGCATTGGAGAATAAACGCTATTTATCATTTTTTGTCCATTTAATGTATAAGCTTCAAGCTGAGATTGAAGATTTTTTTGAGTGTTATTATCAAACACATTTATTTTTGAAAGAGAATCAGCATATGATTTTTGAGCATAATCATATGCTTTTCTTTCATCATCAGACATATTATAATCTGATATAATATTCTTTCCCCGCTTATATGTATTGGCTTTTGTAGAACCGTTTACATTAATAGTACCTCCAGAGTATGAAGGGTATTTAGATGATTTTCCCATAATTTATATCCTTTCCGGACAAAAATTTAGTGAATAAGGCGTATACATATTATAACACATAACCTTAAATTCTGTAAAGTTTGTGATATAATTTCGGTATGGATAATTTAGATAATATAAATGAATTAATAAATAATAAAGAATATGAGAAAGCTAAAGAAGAATTAAAAGAAATTCTTCAAAATGATAAAAAAAATATTGAAGCATTAAAACTTTTAGGCTTATGCCATGTAAACCTTGAAGAATACAAAGAAGGGCAAAATATTTTTGAAACTGTGATTAAATATAATGATGATGCAACAAGCTGGTTTTATCTAGCAAACTGTTATGATAACCAAAATGATTATTTGCATGCGATTTCAGCATATGAAGAAGTTTTGAGATTAAGAAGTGCATATCCTGAAGCTTATAAAAATCTTGCAATAGTATACGTAAAAAATGAAGAACCGCAAAAAGCTGTTGATACTATAGAAAAAGCTTTGCCATATTGCACCGATGATTATACCGTTTATTATATAGCAGGTACTGCCTGTATGGCACTAAAAAACTTTGAAAAAGCTCTTGAATTTTTTGAAAAAGCATTAACGCTGAATCCTGAACATTCCCAGCTTTATAATAATCTTGGGACTTGTTATGTAACTATTGGAAAGCTTGATGAAGCTTATACAAATTTCATAAAAGCAACTGAATTAGATTCTGAAAATTCAATTACATATTTTAATATCGGATCAATTCTACAACTGCAAAATAAACATGAAAAAGCTTGTGAATTCTTTGAGAAAGCTTATGCACTAGAACCTCAAGACAGTTATTTGATTGCACTTGCACTATCTGAAGTAAAATCAAACAAAATGGAAAAAGCAATTGAGCATTATAAGACACTTGCGGCACACAGTCCGGAAAAACCTAATTTTAGATATAATCTTGCTTGTTGTTATGATGCTGTTGGCAATTATGCTAATGCAATTTTAATACTTGCCCAGCTTGTAATGATGAATCCGAAATCAGTATCTATGCTTCGAAAATTAGCAGGAATTTATATAAAAGTAGGAAAATTCTCAAGCGCAAAAGAACTTTATGAAAAAATAATTACACAGGGTAATGTTTCTCATGAAATATATTATGAATATGCTTATCTATGTATGAAAACTAATGACGAAGATAAAGCCGAAAAAATTCTTAAAAAAGTTATAGAACTTAAACCTGATTTCGCATCAGCACACAAGGATTTGGGAGTATTATATTTAAGTAAAAGACTTTTTGATTATGCAGAAGATGAATTTAAAAAAGCTCTTGAATCTGCTCCTGAGGATTATAGCGTTTTATTTGAGTATGCAAACTTTTTACATGCTACTACAAATTTTAAAGAAGCCGACGAATATTATCAAAAAGCTTTAAAAATACAACCTGACAATATGGAAATCTTAGGATTCTCAGCTTTAAATAAAATGTTATTGAATGAACTTGATATCGCTGATGAACAAATTACAGAAGTTTTAAATCACCATTGTGACGATGGTTTTATGTATTTTGTTGCAGGTAAAATTAAATTTTTACAGAAAAATTTCGAAGATGCTAAAAGATACTATATTAAAGCATATGAAATTGAAAAAACATATGATACAGAACATATGCTAGGCCTTTGTTATTATGAACTTGGTGATTTTGAACAGGCACAAAATATTTTCAAAAATTTGTTAGAAAAAAATCCGCTTAACGTAAATCTTTTGTTATGTTCTGCTAAATGTTACGACAAAATGGGTGAAAAAGATTTGGCATTGCAAACACTCGATAAAATTGTTGATGCTTTTCCGGAATGCGAAGAAGCTCAAGAAATGATTAGAGCCATATCATAAAATTTAATTCAAAAATATGATAAAAATTTTTATTGTTGGTTTTATATTATATTATTATGGAAGATTTAGAATTAAAAAAAGTTGGTCTGGAATTAATGTTCATGACACCTGAGAAAGGTGCTGTGGATAATTGGATTACAGCGGTAGAACTTGCAAAAATGGTTGAACTGCCTGTCGAAACAGTTAAGAAAAAACTTGTTATTCTAAAAGACTCCGGAATTATACGTGTAAAAGGGATTAATCCAAAATACTGGAAATTTGATAATTACAGTTTTCAAAGAATGGATGAAGATGACGAAGTTTATCAACTATTGTGCTGCTTTGATGATGTAGATTTTGACAGATATTTTCAATACTAGCAAAAAAGTTTTTGTTTGGGTTTTAAGCTTGATATGCTCATAACCGGTGTACAAAATTTTATTCAATTATCTCCTTACCGAAAAGATTTTTCAAAATTAATAAATTTTACATCTAAACCAGATGTTTTTGAAAAATCTAAATTAACAACCAGAGAAAAACTTTCCTATTTATATGATAAACTTTCAAATGATATGGAAATTGTTTCTGCTAAAGATGTCGAAAATATTGCTTATGATATTCAACTTGAAACAGGAGAGAGTATAGATGATATTTATTCGGTTCTTAATATATTAACTGAATATTCCAGCTATAGTTCTTTAAAAAAACTTGAAAAAGAGCTGCATCAAGAATCAGTCAAAAAAATTGAAAATGTTACAATTAATAAAAAAGATTATAAAAATTCACAAATAACATTATCCAGTATTTTTAATTATTTATCAAAAAATAATATGGAATTACACAAAAAATATTCAAATAATACTGCTATTATTATTGATAATAATATTCTTAATTACTTAGAAAAAAATCCTTTAGCAATTAACAATAAATACAAATATATATACATTGAAAATTTTGAAAACGGATATAATTTTTTAACTCAAAATGGTAAATTAAAAGATAAAGCAATAAAACTTATAAAATATGCACAAAAATGTCATAACAATTATGACCTATCTCAAAATGTAAAAAATTTAATAAATTTTGACAGTTATAAAAAAATTAAATCACTGGGAATAAACGTAAAAGTAATTAAAGCTGATTCCAACCCGGCAACTCCCGAAAAAATTGCGAAAAATTTAAATCCTATAATGCCTTCTAAAGAAAAATTTATTATATCTTTTGTAAATAAAAAAATAAATACAAAATTAGAAAAACCTTTTTATGAATCTTTTGAATCATTAACAGAAGTTGTAACTCCTAAAAAATATAATCAATATTTAAAAAATATACATACCGAATTTCTTGAATATCTTAAATCAAAAGGTAAAACTATGGATGATGTATATTTCATAATTCCATCAACACAAAAAAGTTTTATTTTAACAACTTATCTTTACCAAAAAATAAATAATATTAAACATCCCAAAAATATTATACAAGATTTTACACTCAATGAAAGCGGAATTGATATGAGTAAAATTCCTAATGATGCAGTTCTTTTACTTGTTGATGATTGCGCAATTACCGGATTATCGATGATTCGTGAAAGATTTAATTATAAAAACACAATCAAACAAAATAAAAATATTTCTATAGTATTTGCTCCAATGATGTCTACTAATAAAGGGATAGAAAATATAAATAAAACCATAAAACAACAGGCCCGTTCAAAAAAAGATAAAGTTCTTATATCAGGTAAAAAAATTAAATTGTATGGAGAAATTAATATTTCAAAAAAACTTTCAATACCTAATTATTCAACTTCATTAATTCTCCCATACATGGGTCCCGATAGTAATATATATGAACTAACTCCACTATATGAAAAATTTTTTAATAAAGATTTTGCGCAAAAAATATCTGTATTTGAATATGATTTTGAAGATACAAAATTAGATTAATCACTTTCCTATACAAAAATGATCGAATATATTATTCAAAATCTCATCAGTTATGACTTCACCGGTAATTTCATCCAAATATAAAAGTGCAGATTTTAAATCAATAGAAATTAAATCCTGAAGTTCGCCAATTTTTGCAGCATTAAGAGATTGAATCATACTTTCACGACATTTTTCAAGACAATCCTGCTGACGATTATTTGTAATAAATTCGGTATCTTCAACAGAAAAATTGTATGCTGTCTGTTTTATTTTATCTTTTAAAACATCCATGCCCTCTTTAGTAACAGTTGATAGATAAAAAACATCTTCTTCACGATTTTGAGTTAAATCTGCTTTATTTGCTATAACTATATGATTTTTATCTTTTATTAAATCAAAAATAACTTTATCATCAGCAGTCATTCCCTTTGCTGCATCATATAAAAACAAAACTAAATCCGCTTCATCCGCCGATTGTTTTGAATACTCAATTCCAATTTCTTCAACTTTATCAATTTCTTCATTATCGCGAATTCCGGCTGTATCAATCAAAGTTATCGCAACATCCCAATCTAAAGTTTCTTTAATAACATCACGTGTAGTTCCGGCAATATCAGTTACAATTGCACGTTCAACATTTAATAATGTATTAAAAAGCGAAGATTTGCCGACATTTGGACGTCCTACAATTGCAATCTTTATACCTTGACGCATAATATTTGATGAATTTGCGCAAGATAGAATTTTATTAATTTTATCAATTACTTTTTCAAATTCTTCTATCAAATAATCATATTCAGGCTCTTTTACATCTTCCGGAAAATCAATACCGGCTATAATTTTTGATAAAACATTAAATATATCTGTTCTAATTTCTTTAATTTTTTTACCCAGAACTCCTGACAAATTTTTAGCAGAATGTTTTGCAAAATCTCTTGTTTTTGCATGAATTAAATCCGCAACAGCTTCTGCTTGCGAAAGATCTAATTTTTTATTTAAAAAAGCGCGTTTAGTAAATTCACCGCGTTCAGCCATTCTAGCTCCGTTTTTTAAAACAAGCTCTAAAATATTTCTAACGACATTTATACCTCCATGGCAGTGAATTTCAATAACATCTTCGCCTGTGTAACTTTTTGGATTTTTAAATGGCAAAATTAAAACTTCATCAATTACAACTTCTCCATCAACAATTTTTCCATGAGATATCCTACCTTCTTCAAGATTATGTTTAGAATATATTTTATCAATAATTTCAAAACTTTTACTTCCTGAAATTCTAATTACACCAACACCGCCTGTCCCAACAGGTGTCGCTATTGCTGCTATTGTATCAAACTCTTGTATTATATTCATATCAATCCTGTAAATCTTCTTTTCTAACTTTTGAAATAATTCTATTAAATAATGTTAATTTATTAAAATCATCTCTAATTTCCTGTGCTTTACGTTCAAGCTGGTTATAAACCTGAGAATTTATTTCTCCGCCAATTAAAATCAAAACAGATGTATAATATAACCATACCATTAATACTGCAAATGCTCCAATTGTTCCATAAACCATATTATACGTTTTTAAATTGTTAACATAAATAGAAAATCCCCATGAACCAAGTAACCAGAAAGTCGTAAAAAACCATGTCCCGGGAATTGCACTCTTTCGTTTAAATCGTTCATTACCCTTTAAATCAGGCAAAATATAATAACTTAAAAATGACATAAAGAATAATGCCGCAAAAGCAACCGGCCAACGTAATGTCAAAAGTGTTATCGCAATGCCGTTTGACATATGGAAATGACTTATCATAAGGTTTATAATTGCTTTGCCAAATACAATCAGGTTTATACTCAGAAATAAAACCATAGTATCTACAAACACCATTAGCAACGACAATGCTCTCGTATAAATAAGATTTCTTGTCTCCTGAACTTTATATGCTCTATTCAACCCCTTCAATACAACAGCAATTGCATTTGTGGAAAGGATAAGTGTTACACAAAACCCAATTATAGCCATTAATTTACCATGGGAAAATATCATAGCTTCAGACAAAACTGTTAATATCAAATCCATTGCCTGCTGCGGCATAAATGTTGCAAGAAATCTTAAAATAGGTGTCATTAAAGCCTTGTTTCCCATCCACCCAAAAACAGATGTCAAAAACAACATAAACGGAAATATACCGATTACCATCATAAATCCCATTTCTGCCGCCATTCCGTAAAAATCATTCTTGATGACAGAAATAATTAATCTTTTTACACCTCTTACAAAAACCTTAAAATTCACTTACACTTCTCTTTATTTCTTCCAACACTTTCTTAACTGCGGTCTCGACCGGCGCTTTAATAGTACATCCAGCAGCAAACTTGTGCCCGCCGCCGCCAAATGCTTCACAAATTTTTGCCACATCAGCAAATTTGCTTCGCATAGAAATTTTTGTTCCACCAGATTTCATTTCCTTTGCCGCAAAAGCAATTCTTGTTGTTACTATGGCTCTTAATTTTTCAGTCAAACCTTCCATGCAGTCATCACCCGCGCCAAACATTTCCATATCTTTTTTATAAACAGTGGTGTAAGCGATTTTATCATCTTCAATAAATTTTGCTTTACTTACACAATGAGCCTGAAACATTACAAGCGTTTTCGAATCCGATTCATAAACTTTTTTATAAATATCTGACGGATTAATCCCGATTTCAACAAGTTTAGCCGCCGCCTCAAATGTTGCAGGCTTTGTATTATCATATCTGAATGAGCCAGTATCTGTCAAAATTGCAGTATAAATACATATTGCGCAATTTAGAGATGTTTTCCATCCTAAAGTTTTAAAACAATTAAATAAAACTTCACCGGTAGAACTTGCCTCAGGATTTATAAAATTTAAATCAGCATAAGCATTATTAGTTTTATGATGGTCAATATTTACAGTAAATTTTGCTTTTTCAAAAAGGATTTTCGCATCACAAGCTCTATCTAAAGATGCAACATCAACATTAATAACAAGGTCATATTCTCGAGATTTATCAAATTCATCAAGATGTCTAACCTTGTTCAAATGCGGCATATATGAATAAACATCAGGAATTTTTGAAAGCGTGAGCATATCACATTTTTTCTTAAAATTTTCTAATATTGCATCATAAAGCCCGCACATAGAGCCTAAAGTATCGCCATCAGGGTTAACATGCGAAATGATTAATATATTTTTAGAAGATTTTATGATATCATTAAACTTAGACCAATCCATTCTATAATGTTAACACAAAAACAGGGGTATGTGTGAAAAAAGTTCTTTATACAGATTTTGTAACGACAGAAACACTTGTTGAAGAATTATTTGGTGGCAACAAGGAGTTAAAAAAAGCTATTACTCGAAATAACTTATACAAATTTTGGGGGAAAGTTTGTGGTGAAAAATTTATTAACCGTTCAAAACCGTATTCAATGCTCGGGGGTGGAGTAATGGTAATAGCTTGTGAAAACGCAATAGTAGCACAAGAGTTGACATTAAGAAAAATGCAGATATTAGTGAACCTGACGCCTTATTTAAAATCCTTAAAGATGAATGTAAAAGATTTGCGATTTGACCCTAAAAAGTGGGAAAAATTAGATTAGCGAGGGGATTTATATACAGTTGTATACTAAAATTATCTCTATCCTTCACCCTGAACTTGATTTAGGGTCGCAGAGTATATAAAATACTGAAATTTAGCATAACCATTTCTGTATATAAATCACGAATTTTGTAAATAAATGTAACATAAATTAGAAAAAGATTAAAGAAAACCGATATAAGAGCCGACAAATATAATGGTAGAAAATCAGTGTGTTTGCTGCCAGCAATTATAGCTATTGTATATACGTAAAATATACGAAATAGATATAATTGTTAAGAAGTATTACAACTTAATATCTCTTCAAACCCAGTAATATCAAGGTTTTTGAAAATAATTGTAAAAATTATACAAAATTCGCGCAATTTTCGATAAAAACATGTTTTTACATGGGTAAGAGAAAGTATAATCAGTGTGCAAACTGAGAAAGGATTTGTTATGGTTGATAGCATTAGTTTAAGAAGATCATTTACACCAGAACAACAAGCTGAACTTAAAGCACAGCTTGACAAAGCAAAGAGCATAGAAGACAAAACTTACATTTTTGAAACATATAAAAAAGCTTATGGGATTGTTACTCCTCAAAATGACAATAATGGTGTAAATTTAAGTCCTCAAAAAAACATTACTACAAAAACAACTACTTCTTTCTCTGCTAAAGAAAGTGGTCTATCTGATAATGAAATAGCAGAACTTGTTAACCAAAACTTAATAACTTATGACAAAGAAACCGGCAAGTGTACACTTAACAACGGTCAAACAATTGCCAATATAAAACAAGCTTTAGATGTGTTTAATAAAACTTCTGACGAAAACTTTACAGACTCAGAAACAAAAACTATAGATATTTCGACAGGACAAGGTAAGACTGAAGAAGCATCAGCTTTACTTCAAGGAAAAACTGAAGTTACAACAAAATCACGCGATTACAAATTTGATGTAACCACTACAGAAACAACAACAGAAGACTATAAAGTTCCTACAAAAGAAGATTTAGACAAATTAGATTTAAATAAAAGATCTGTTAGAAAAGAATTAAAAGGTCAATACCGCCAAGCATTAGAAAGCTGGCTTGATGCAGATCCTTCACACGAAGAAATAATGAAGGATTCTCTTGCTGGTGAAAAATATTCAAAAAAGATTAATAAAGAAATTGCTAAAATTGATAAAAAATATGCTAATAAACCAGACGCATTAGTAAAAGAATTTTTTGAAAGTGAAAATAGCTTTGCAACTAAAGATATGAAAGATAATTATAAAGCATTTATGCTACTTGCAGACAATGCTCTAACTACAGATGAACAAGAATATAACAAATTAATTGCCAAAGGAAATACCAAAGTAGCAACTGCTCAAGACAAAGAAAATGCGTACAAAGCTGAAAATGTGCTAAAACTTCGTCAAGACATTTGTCAAAAATTAAATATTAAATTAAGCGACCTCCAAGGTAATAAACAAGTTCGCCAAAATGCAATTCGTTCTTTTTATGCAGAAGCAATTGGGAAAGACGTTATCGATGGAATTAAACAAGAAATTGCAAAAGATACAGTCTTAAATAAAAGAACTCCAGAACAAAAAATTGAAGACAGAGAATACTTTTTGAAATATATGTCAAAAAGAGAAGTTAGAGATCATCATGCTGAACAAAATATAGAAAATACAACATTATACCTAACAGAAAAAGAAGCAAAACAAGCTGAAAAACAAAATAAAGCTTGGAAAAAATCCGGTGACTCACGATATAATCCCAAAGCCCAATTCAATTTTGTTGGCAAGGCTGGTCTGGCAAAAATTAAAAATCGTCCAGACATATACTGTAAACCAGTAGAAAATGGAGAAAAAGCAGACTACATAGTTGACGGTAAAGGCTATAAATTTGATTCAAAATTCTATAGTGATAGAATTGGTGAAGAATATGGTAACCATGCAACTCTTAGTGAAGTTAGAAACTTTGCTGGAGAAAATGGTAATAAAAAATACTTAGGTAAAGACGGTAACAATACTTCATTAGAAGGTCTAATTGGTAACGGAAATGGTAAAGTTGGCTATTTTGAAAACAGAAGAGAACGTCTAGCTATCAAAGCAACCGGAAGAAGTGTTGATAAAGATTATTCAAACCAATTGAAATTTGTAGACGGTCTAACAAAAGGTGGTATCACATTAGCTACTGCAGCTGCAACAGCTGGTCTTGGATTAGCTATTGGAGGTACAGTAAGTGGAATTGCACAAGGAGCAACACAAACATTTACAGAACCTGGTCAAAAAGTTTGGGTTGATAAAACAGTAGAAAAATGTACAACACAAACAATTACAAATGGCAGACCAATAACTGTAATAAAATACCATGAACAAGGCGGCTATTATGTTACAGGTGATGAACAAACATTTGTAAAAGATGGACAACAATCTAGTTATAATGATAAAGCAAACCCACTAAATGCTTTCAAACTTGCGGGTCCTGCAGCTGGTATAGCAACAATAATAGGGGCTGCCACATCTAAAAAACGTTCTAAAGGGCACACTGATGATGTTATTGATTTACGACCATCTACAAGAACAAATGTTACAAACCGAAAAACAGAAAATCATAGTATTACCAGAACAAGTATGAAAAAAGTAATGTATGATATCAACGGTAATAATCAACTTAACTCTTCATATGACTCAGAAAATCCAGTTACTGTAAATACTATTTACAAAACAGTTGGTTCTGAAGCGGAAGATAGAGATTTAACAAAAATGGATAACAGAAACGTTAATAGAGATATTACAAATGAAACTCAACTTGCAAATGTTAATAAAAATAAAGCTCAGGCCGTATTTGCAAATACAGAAGGTAATAAACTTGAAGTAACTCCAACTGTTGATAAAGATGGTAAATGTGATTATGACAAGCCTAAAGAAGTTATAATACATGATTCATCTAATGGAGCTGAACATATATTCAAATATGTTTTACTTGATCGATCAAAAGCTTTAAATGATAATTCAAGTCTTACAAAAGCTGAAGGTCCATTCTATGAATTAGTAAGTGTTACTGATAAAGATGGTAACGATATTTCTAATCTAGATAAACAAAAAGAAATCAAAAGTTTAAAAGTTGAACCATTAAAATCTGAATTTAGAACAATTACAGATAAAAATGGTAACGAAATTACAATTGAAATACGTCGAAATGATTATAAATTCTATCAAAATGAACATCATCCAGGCAACAATCATACTTCAATAAATAATAAAAAAGCTGGCCCAAAATTCTGGACTGGACGTAGATAACAAGAATTGTATTTAAATATTGATTTTTGTAAAAATTATACAAAAAATAGTAAAGTTTTAAATAAAATAACCGTTTACATGAATATAGTGTCATGTGCGAGGTAAATATGAAAAAAAACAAATTTAACAGAAAAAGAATTATAGCATTTATACTAAGTTCATTATTAATACTACAGCAATCATTTGCATATCAAGCTTTAGCTTCAACTATCACAAATGGTAATGGCAGTGCTGTTTATGGTGAAAATGGGGTTTATAATGTAAGACCAGATGCTGTAAATGGACTTACCGGCTTTAAACAATTTGGAAAAATACATTTGGACCAAAATGAAATTTTAAATTTCATATACAGTTATATAAATCAAAATGTATCTGTTAAAGAAGATTCAAGTGTAACCGGAGGATATGTACCTGTTGATAATTATAGTGAATCAGCAATTAATACATTTATAGCTCTTGTAAATAACGGTGTCAATATTCAAGGTATTGTCAACGCATTAAACTCAAATGGTACATTAAATAATAATGGTAATTTAGTATTTATATCTCCCGGCGGTGTTGTTGTTGGTGCTTCCGGCGTATTAAATGTAGGAAGTTTCTCTGCTATTACTCCTACAAAAACATCATATGATAAATTATCTGAATATTTAGATTTACCGCAAGAACAAGCATATTTTAAACACAATATTGTACTTGATACTACTAAAAGTGACGGTACAAATCCATATACACTTACTTTTGATTTAGACAAAAGATTGAATTTAGCTACTAATACAGATAAAACATTTGACATCAGTAATTTAACTGACGGTAATAACAATAAATTAGTTATTGCAAGAGATGTAGAAAATATTTATGATGATGACGGTAAGCTTATAGAAACTTATAATCCTGAAATTACTATTAACGGTAAAGTCGCAGCCAGAGGTGACGTTACTTTACAAGGTGGTCAAATTGGCGGCAACGGTATTTTACTTGCAGGTTTAAACGATTCACAAGTTGCTGGCTATGGAAAATCATTTAATGTAGTAGATGCATATAATAACCAACATACTGTTAATACTACAGCAGCAGAACAATTATTTAAGGCTCTAGTTAACACAGATAACATGAACACCGATTTAGACATTACAAAAAGTAACGGTACAATCAAAATTGAATCTCAAAAAGGTGTTGATTTCCAAAATGGTTCTATTGTTAGAAACTATGCTAAAGGCGGCAATATTCAAATTGACAACTTTGGTGATAATGGTATTAAGATTGCCGGTGAAGTTTCTAACACAGGCGATATGATTATTACAAACCATAATACCGAAAACAGCGGGATTCTTGTTTCTAGCACTGGGTTATTAAAATCCGGTAATGGTGGTCAATCTGTTTTCTCTATGGAAAACAGAGGTAAAAAAGGTATTGATATTCAAGGACAAGTTGTTGCTAATCACTTGAACAATGATTCTGTTCACTTTACTTCTTATGATTCAAATATGAAATTGGGTGATATAACAGACAAAAATGTTAACCCTAATATTCAATCAAATGTTAATATTGATATTAACGTTCATAACGGCGACTTATTAAATAATGGTGTTGCAAGAAATCTAATTGCAACTTCTAATGAAGCTAATTTACTTATTAATACTAAAAATGGTAAAATTGGTGAAGATATTGGTGCTTGTGACGGCGGAGTTTGCACAGGTATCGGCGTTAATCAAAGAGATTTAACAAAATCAATTAACACATCTATTGACGGTAATATTACAGCAATCAGCACAATTGGCGACAGAAATACTTCTCTAGTTAATATGGCAAGCTTAGATAAAGATATGCATGTTGATCAAATTAAAGCTGATGGTCGTGTAATCTTACTTGCAGATGATAGTACAAATAAAGGTGCTACAAGATACGATATTCTAAACAAATCTTCAGATTCTACCGGCGAAACTCCGAATGTTGAAGGTACAGGTATTTCTATCATAGCAAGCGGAAATATTGGTTCTGCAAAAACTCCAACAGGTGACGGACGCTTAACATTCAGACAAATTGGTGTTGACAATGTATTCTATGGTGACGATGCTACACAAAATCACATCCCTACACCAAACAATAAACATACTCAAGGTGTTGATATGCTTGCTCAAGGAGATATTAACGTTAAAGGTTTGGATGGCAAAGACGGACAAAAACTTGATACTAATGTCTGCGCAATTATTTCAAGAGAAGGTAATATTGATGCTGAATTCTCAGGTGATACATATATTAGAGAAACAACTGCACAAAAGAATATTAAAATTACAACTCGCGGTAAAAACTTATATGTAGATAATTTAGGACTTGTTCCAACATATGAAAATGATTACTATGGTCCTAACAATAATGTAGTTCCTGAAAAAGCAACTCTTGTTGCACTTGATTTGGGCAGCTACAAAGATGAAAATGAAAATCCTAAATATCAACATGCATCTGATTCTACAATTGTAGTTAAAAATGGTAAATTAAACGGTGAAGGAACAGGCAGAAAAAATCCTGACGGTACAGTAAACCATGAACAAGATTTAACTCTTATTGCAGATAACGCATATGCAGGCGGATATTACTTCAATATGGGTAAACACAGAGGTGATAACGGCAAATCAACTGTAACTAAAGATCCATATACAAACCCTATTGAAACTTTAGGTGAAAAAGATGCTTCAATCAGAGGAAAAGCAGTAAGACCGGAAGATGTTGAAGAAGTCGGCGGTAATCCGGAAGAACAAACTAAAGAAGGCGGTAACGGACGTAATTACTATTATGGCGGCAGCTCACAAGGTAATGATGATGGTTATGACGGCGTTGATAACAAAAATGGTAACGGTAATAATAACCCTGATAAACAAGGTACAGAAGATGATGATGATAACCTTGTAGTTCCTGAAGATGAACTTGATATCGGCGATACAGACAGCGATAGTGATACTGATAACGATACAGATTTAGATACTGACACTGACCTGGATACAGATACAGATATTGACTTAGATTCTGATATTGATACAGATACAGACACTGATACCGATGCTGATAACGATACAGATATTGATACAGACACTGACAGTGACACTGATTTAGATACTGATACTGATATGGATGAACCGGATATCGGCGATACAGACAGCGATAGTGATACTGATAACGATACAGATTTAGATACTGACACTGACCTGGATACAGATACAGATATTGACTTAGATTCTGATATTGATACAGATACAGACACTGATA